>JBAUZR010000082.1:0-3331 GCA_049585375.1 Acidobacteriaceae bacterium | reverse complement strand
GCTATGACGTGCGTCCGGACGCGCAGTCGACGATCCAGGCGGATGCGTCGTTCCTGAATCAGCATCCGAACCTGAAGGTGGTGATCGGCGGCTACTGCGACGATCGCGGGTCGACCGAGTACAACCTGGCCCTGGGCGAGAACCGCGCCAACGCGGCGAAGCAGGCGCTGGTAACAGCGGGCGTGAGCCCGGATCGGCTGCGGACCGTGAGCTACGGCAAGGAAAAACAGTTCTGCACCGAGCAGAACGAAGCCTGCTGGCAGCAGAACCGGCGCGCGCAGTTCACGCTGGATCAGTAGGGCAGCGGACAGCGTATAGCGGTTAGCGTATAGGGGGCCTCGAATCGAAGCCACAGGCTTTGATTCGGGGCTCTTCTTTTTGCATGCCGGATTACCAGAGGTTCTGCTGCGGTATGCAGTTGAGGGTCGCGACAGCGCTCGTGCCCTGTAATAATGAAGGCAGCGCATCCTGCGCTCCAGCGGGGATAGGTTTCCATGCGTACGATTGTGGCTTCACTCACGGTGGCAGGCGGCCTGTTGCTTTTCGGGGCTGCCCCTCAGGCACACGCAGTTTCCAAAGAGATCATTCAGCTGCAGACCCAGGTCCAGCAACTGCAGGATTCGCTGCAGCACCTGCAGGAGACCCAGGACCAGCAGCTGGGCGTGCTGAATCATGTGATCCAGCAGATGGCGGACAGCGTGAACCGGATGAACTCGACGGTGACCACGCTGCAGCAGCAGGTGCAGGCGCAGAACGAATCGGGCGGCGGCAAGATCGACCAGCTCTCCACGCAGATGCAGGGGATCAATGATTCGATCGACGCGCTGCGGTCGCGGATCGACAAGATGACCGCCGACCTGCAGGCAGTGCAATCGCAGCTGCAGAACGTGAACACGCAGCCGGGCGGGGCTCCGGGACAAACGGGCGCGCCGGCCCAGATGGGACAGCCGGGGCAGCCGGGCGCGGGTCCTGAGCAGACGCAGCAGCCCGCAGCGCCGCCGCAGCCGCAGGCGCCACCGGTGAGCGACCTTTACCAGGGAGCGCTCCGCGACTACAACGCGGCGCGGTATGACCTGGCATCGGGCGAATTCGGCGATGTGCTGAAGTACTATCCCCAGGACGATCTGGCCGGGAACGCGCAGTTTTATCTGGGCGAGATCGCCTACCGGCAGGGCAAATATTCTGACGCGATCAAGGCATACGAGCAGGTGCTGGCGCAGTTCCCAGGCAATGGGAAGGCGCCGGCGGCGGAGCTTCGCAAGGGCGAAGCGGAGCTCGCAATCGACCAGAGAGAGAATGGGATTCGGGATCTGCGGGCGCTGATCGCGCGGTATCCGCAGACGCCGGAGGCAGCGCAGGCGCGCAGCCGCCTGAACGGGATGGGCGTGCGCATCGCGGCCAAGCCCAGCGCGTATCGGCAATAGCAACGGGCGGGTGTGTCTGTTATCCGCGGAGCCATTGACGGTGTGGCACCGGGCCAGTTGCATTGAAGTCACAGTCTTAAAATGGGCCGCGATTTTCAAAACCTAACAACGAAGAAAACTTTTCCCTTGACACACGTGCCAGGCGGAGTTAGTCCGCGACAAATCGCGATGAAAGCGAGTATTTACGCGCCGTTGACAAAGCACGGCGTGGATCGCACAATCGGATTTCAGCTTGAGACCATGATCTGCTGCGGGACTGTAGGGTCCGACTCTTTAGCTCCTTCCTGGCGCCGGTTCGGCGATGAAGTTCTGAGAGACGGCAATCGGTCGCAGGCAGCTCCGCCGCCACGGGAAGGCTCGTCGCATTGAAAGCGCTGCTAGAAACCGACTTCGGCAATCTGACACTCGTGGCTCGCGGCAAGGTTCGCGACATTTATGCCGTCGGCGACTACTTGCTGATGGTGGCGACGGACCGTATCTCGGCCTTCGATCACGTGCTGGCCACAGGCATTCCAGGCAAGGGAAAGATTCTCACCCAGCTGTCGCTGTTCTGGTTCGATCTGCTGCGGGAGACTGTGCCCAACCACCTGGTGGCAGTGAACGTGAAGGATTTTCCGGAAGAGGTATGGAAATACCGCAAGGAGCTGAAGGATCGCTCCATGCTGGTCACGCGGGCGCAGATGTATCCGGTGGAGTGCGTGGTGCGCGGCTATCTGTCGGGATCAGGATGGAAGGATTATGTTGCCACGGGGATGGTATGCGGGATCAAAATCGAACCAGGGCTGCGGGAGGGCGATCGGCTGAGCCGTCCGATCTTTACGCCGGCGACGAAGAGCTTTCGCGGCACGCACGACGAGAACATCTCATTCGACCAGATGACGACGCTGGTAGGCGGCGAGTCGGCGGAGCGGCTGCGGGAGATCAGCCTCACGCTCTACAACCGTGCCGCGGAGCACGCGGAGAAGCGCGGGCTGCTGCTGGCGGACACAAAGTTCGAGTTTGGACAGACGGCACAGGGCATCGTGCTGGCCGACGAGGTGCTGACGCCGGACTCTTCCCGGTTCTGGCTGCGCGAGCAGTATTCGCCGGGACGCTCGCAGGTTTCGTTCGACAAGCAGTACGTGCGGGATTATCTGGAGAGCATTCACTGGAACAAGCTGGCGCCGGCGCCGGCGCTCCCGGAAAATGTTGTGAACCGCACGCAGCAGAAGTACCTGGAGGCGTATCGGTTGCTGACGGGGCGGCCTCTGGCCGTGTAGTGGAGTAAACGATGACGATCGTCGACTGGCTGATTTTGATCGTGCTGATCCTGTCGGTGGCGTCGGCGGCCAAAGCGGGTTTGATCGTTGAGGTATTTTCGCTGGCAGGGCTGCTTTTGGGACTTCTGCTGGCCAGCTGGGATTACCAGAGGCTGATGCCCTGGTTCGGATCGTGGATTCATTCCCGCAACCTGGTTGAGGTTTTGTCGTTTGTAGCAATAGTGCTGGGAGTCATGATTGTTGCCGCGGTTGCCGGCAGAATTGTGCGCTGGTCGGTGAAGTCGATTGGGCTGGGTTGGGCCGATCGTCTGGCCGGGGCGGCGTTTGGGTTTGTGAAGGGATGTGCGATGGTCACGATCGCGGTGATGGTCATTGCCGCGTTCTGGCCGAAGGCAACATGGTTCCGGCAGTCGCGTTTTGCTCCTGGATTTTTGGCTATGGCGCGGCAGGCGGCAGTGGTAACTCCATCCGACCTGGGAGATCGGATCCGGAGTGGAGTGATGGTGCTGCGGAAGGCGGAGCCGGAATGGCTGAAGCCGGCCGTTTAGTCAGAACGTTGGCCCGGCAAGGACCGGGATCGGGAAAGAGGTTCCTGTGAAACGCGAGCTGGACAACCTTGTGACCCAGATGCACGCGGGCGGCATTACC
>JBAUZR010000081.1:0-9819 GCA_049585375.1 Acidobacteriaceae bacterium | reverse complement strand
GCTTCGCTCCCTGCCGTCCGAAGGCCTCGGCCAGGGCAAGACCCAGCCCGCGCGACGCTCCGGTGATGACAACCACCTGCCCGTGCACGCTCCTCGGCCGGAACCGCCGCCGCACCAGCATCGCGGCCGCAGCCGCAGCGGTACCCGCGCAAACCACGCCTCCGGCAGCCACCGCGGCGCCACCCAGCAATATTGCTTTTCCTGGCTTCATTTCCCTGCTCCGCAATCGATCCTTTGTACTCCGCTTCAGGAGGCCTTCGCTACCGTTCGACTTTGAATGGAACGCAGCGCGCCGCTGCGCCTCTCTCTCAGGTTGTCCTCTACTGGATAGGATGCGCCCCTTCAGGAGCGGCGCTTCCGGTCGGCCTGAAGCCCGTTTCCTGATCTGCCCATCCCGGTTACCACGGTTTGGATCCCGACCGGGTTCCCTTCCGCCATCACCGAACACGAGGGCTCCCCGCTGCTACACTCCCCGCAGAATCCCGGTCCCACTTCGCAGGCCCATGCTCTACACCGCCCGCAGCGCCGCCGTCTACGGCATTGACGCCCACATCATCGATGTCGAAGTCGACTTCTCGCCCTTCAAGGCGGAGCATGAGACCTTCAACACCGTCGGTCTCCCCGATGCCGCCGTTCGCGAATCCCGCGACCGCGTCCGCTCCGCCATCCGCAACTCCGGATTCGATCTGCCGCCCACCCACATCACCATCAATCTCGCCCCCGCTGACATCAAGAAAGAAGGCTCGGGCTTCGATCTCCCCATGGCCGTCGGCATCCTCGGCGCGTACGGTGCACTGCACCTGAAGGCGCTCAATGACTTCCTCCTCATCGGCGAGCTCGGCCTCGACGGCACCCTTCGCCCCGTCCCCGGCATGCTCCCGGTTGCCGTCGCTGCACGCGCCCAGGGGATTAAAAATCTCGTCATCCCCAAAGCCAATGCCCGCGAAGCTGCCGTGGTCGAAGGCGTCAGCGTCTTTCCCCTCGAATCGCTTCTCCAGGTCCGCGACCTGCTCAATCAGGCCGGTAACGGCGGCATCCATACCGAGCCTTTCAAAGTGGAAGCCACTCAGGTCCTCAGTGAGCTCCAGCACTTCGCGCTCGACTTCGCCGACGTCCGCGGCCAGCAAACCGCCAAGCGTGCCCTCGAAATCGCCGCCGCTGGTGGCCACAACATATTGATGATTGGCCCTCCCGGCTCCGGCAAAACCATGCTCGCCCGCCGCTTCCCGTCCATCCTCCCGCCTCTCAGCTTCGAAGAGGCTCTGGAGACTACCAAAATCCATTCCGTTGCCGGCGTTCTCGATGCCGAAGCCGGCCTCGTCACCCAGCGACCCTTCCGCGCCCCTCACCACACCATCTCCGACGCAGGCCTCATCGGCGGCGGCGTCATCCCGCACCCCGGCGAGGTCTCCCTCGCCCACAACGGCGTCCTCTTTCTCGACGAGTTGCCCGAGTTCCCCCGCAATGTCCTCGAAGTGATGCGCCAGCCCCTCGAAGACCGCCACGTCACCATCGCGCGCGCGTCCATGTCCCTCACCTTCCCCGCCGCCTTCATGCTCGCCGCGGCGATGAATCCCTGCCCCTGCGGCTACTTCAACGACCGCAGCCGCGAGTGCCACTGCACCCCGCCGATCATCCAGCGCTACGTTGCCAAAATTTCCGGGCCGCTCCTCGACCGCATTGATATCCACATCGAGGTCCCCGCCGTGCAGTACAAAGAGCTCCGCGGTGCCGCGGCGATTGAGAATTCCGCCACCATCCGCGCCCGCGTCCTCGCCGCCCGCGAACGCCAGCGCCAGCGCTTCGCCGAGGCCCCCGTGGAAGGGCCTCGGGAGAGGATCTTCTCCAACGCCCAGATGGGCACTCGCCAGATTCGCACCCACTGCGAGCTTTCCCCCGACGCCGAAAAGCTTCTCGAGCGCGCCATGCTCCAGCAGGGGCTCACCGCCCGCGCCCACGACCGCATCCTCAAAGTCGCCCGCACCATCGCCGACCTCGAAGGCGCCGAACACCTCGCCGTCCCCCACATCGCCGAAGCGATCCAGTATCGGACGCTGGATCGAAGTTACTGGGCGAACTAGCGGTTCCAGGTCAGACAGGCCGACGACACCCTCCCGATGCCCCCGGTAGGCAAGCTGCCCCCGCCATGCAATAGTGGTGGAATCGCCTGCGCATGGAGCGGTCCGTCTCGCGCAACCGCCCGCTCCGAGCCGCGAAAGCAAGGGAGAGCCCCGTGGCCACCAGCCTGATCCATCGCGGAGAACCGATCGACGCAGCGCGATCATCCCGCTCCGACTGCGCCGGCCAGAATCCCTATCTCCGCATCTTTAAGGCCAACGTCTTCGTCCGCGATCACGACCGCAGTATCGACTTCTACGTCAACCGCCTGGGCTGCTGTGTGGTCGCCGACCAGCGCTTTGAATTCGGCCGCTGGGTGGCCATCGCCCCGCCGGATGGAAGCGCGATCCTGGCCCTGGTCGCTCCGCCGCGCGGCTCGGAAAACTACCGCCTGATCGGTAAACCGACGCAGATTGCCTTCATCGCCGAGGACGTGAACGCCACCTACGACTTATGGTCCAGCCGCGGCGTTCATTTCGAGCTGCCGCCTCAGCCGCAGCTCTGGGGCGGCGTTTTTGCCCGCTTTGTCGACGTGGACGGCAACTCCTTCGAGCTGCTCGGCTCCGACGAGATGAGCCGCCTCATCGAAGCCCAGCGACGCGCCGCCAGCGAGCGCCTCGAATCCGAACGCCGCCTGGAACAGGAGCTGCAAATTGCCCGCGAGGTCCAGGCGCGTCTCTTCCCGCAAACAACTCCGCCGCTGCAAACCCTCGACTACGCCGGCGTGTGCGTGCAGGCCCGCCATGTCGGCGGCGACTACTACGACTTCCTCTCCTTCGGCCCCAACCGTTTCGGCCTCCTCATCGGCGACATCTCCGGCAAAGGTATTGCCGCTGCTCTGCTCATGGCTAACCTCCAGGCCAACCTCCGCAGCCAGCTCGCCATGGCCCGCGAACAGCCCGAGCTCTTTCTGCGCAGCGTCAACGAGACCTTCTACGACAACACCGTCGACAGCGCCTACTCCACCATGTTTTTCGCGGAATACTGCGATGACGAGCGACGCCTCCGCTACGCCAACTGCGGCCACCTTCCCGGTCTGCTGCTGCGCATCAGCGGCGAAGTCGAAGAGCTGGCCCCCACCGGCACCGTCCTCGGCCTCTTTCGCGAATGGACCGGTCATACCGGCGCCTGCGAGATGGCGCCCGGCGACACGCTCGCGCTCTACACCGATGGAGTCACCGAAGCCTGCAACGCCGAAGGCGAGGAGTTCGGCCACGATCGCCTGATCGCCGCTCTCCGCCGCCACGCCGGGCTCAGCGCTCAGCAAATCATCCGCGCAGTGCTCGACGAGGTCCTCGAGCACTGCGTCGGCGAGCAGGCGGACGATATCACGCTCATCGTAGCCAAATGCACCGGCCCCTGAACCGGGGCGCCGATCAAACCCTCTGCTGGCTTGAGTAGGTTCCATTCCCGCAATACCGTACTCTCGTAACCACAACTTTCAGGAGACCCCTCGATGCGCCGAACCCTCTCCGCTATCCTTCTTCTGGTTCTCGCCGCACCCAGCCTCATGCACGCTCAGGTTCTCGATCCCGCGCAGGGCCGCAGCCAGGGACGCTCCATGGTCACCACCCGCTACGGCATCGTGGCCGCTGAGAGCCCCCTCGCCGCTCAGGCCGGTGCGCAGATCCTCGCCCACGGCGGTAACGCCATCGATGCAGCCGTCGCCACCAACGCCGTCATGGGCGTCGTTGAGCCCATGATGAACGGCATCGGCGGCGACCTCTTCGCCATCGTCTATGACGCGAAATCCGGCAAGCTTTACGGACTCAACGCCAGCGGTTGGTCGCCCCAGGGTCTCACGCCCGAGTTCCTGCAATCCAAAGGCATCACGAAGATGCCGCAGTTCGGCATCGACTCCGTCACCGTCCCCGGCGCCGTCGATGGCTGGTCGAAGCTCCTCGCCCGCTTCGGCAAGCTCACTCTCCACGACGATCTGCAATCCGCCATCCGCTACGCCGACGAAGGCTTCCCCGTTCCCGAGTGGGACGCCGCCTACTGGGCTGAAGCTGCCGGCTTCCTCGCGAAGAATCCTGAGACCGCCCGCCTCTACCTCCCCAACGGCCACCCGCCTGCGCTTGGTGAGGTCTTCCACAACCCTGACCTCGCCCACTCCCTCACCCTCATCGCCAACGGCGGACGCGACGCCTACTACAAAGGCCCCATCGCCGAAAAAATCGTCGCGCTCTCACAAAAAGAAGGCGGAACGATGTCCGCCGACGACCTCTCCAGCTACTCCGCCGACTGGGTCGATCCCCTCTCCACCACCTACCATGGCTGGACCGTCTACGAGCTTCCGCCTAACGGCCAGGGTATCGCCGCCCTCGAAATGCTCAACCTCATGAGCCAGTTCCCGCTCGCGCAGTATGGACACAACTCTGCCGACGCCCTCCACATCATGATCGAGGCCAAGAAGCTCGCCTACGCCGACCTCCGCCGCTACGTCGGCGACCCAAAATTCAGCCACATCCCCGTCGCCGGCCTGCTCTCACCCGACTACGCCCGCGACCGCGCCAGGCTCATCGACATGCAGCATGCCAACTGCGACGTCGGCCCCGGCCTGCCCCCCGCCGGCGACACCACCTACCTCACCACCGTGGACGCGCAGGGCAATATGGTCTCCCTCATCCAGAGCAACTTCCAGGAGTTCGGCTCCCGCCTCGCCGCCCCCGGCACCGGTTTCGTCCTCCAGGATCGCGGCGCGCTCTTCAACCTCGAGCCCGGCTCGCCCGACGTCCTCGCCGGCCACAAGCGCCCACTCCACACCATCATCCCCGCCTTCATGACCCACGGCGACACGCGCATCGCCTTCGGCATTATGGGTGGATACAACCAGGCCCAGGCCCACGCCCAATTCGTCTCCAACGTCGTCGATTACGGCATGAACATCCAGGCCGCCCTCGAAGCCGCTCGCTTCACCAAGATGACCTTCACCGGCTGCGACGTGAACATGGAAGACCGCATCCCTGCCGACGTCCGCGCAGTACTAACAGAACGCGGCCACCAGATCATCCTTCGCGGAAACTACTCGTCGGTCATGGGCGGCGGCCAGGCAACAGAAAGAAACTTCGCCACCGGCGTCAACTTCGGCGCGTCCGATCCTCGCAAAGATGGCGAAGCCATCCCCGAACCGCTGCCGCATCCATAACGATCGCGTGTTCCTCTTCTACTCGGTCCGCAAAGCTTCGAGCGGCTCGACCGATGCTGCTCGTATTGCGGGAACCAGGCTGGCCACGCCCGCGCAGAGCAACAGAGCCGCCGCCGGCAACAGAAGAGACAGTGGATCGGCGGCGCCCACTCCAAAAAGGCGTGACTTGAGCAACCGGCCGATCGTCCATGCGACCGGGAACCCCAGAACCAGCCCGAGCAAGGTTTGTGCGAAGGCGCCGCGAACGACAGCAAGCGCAATCCGCCAGCGATTGGGAGGGACTTCAGCATGACCGTGTAAATCAGCGAGAAGATCGCGGTGGTGGCCCCGATCCTCAGCCCCCAGCGTCAGCACAACCGTGATCGTGAACATCGGCGCCCGCCGGATCTGGCGCAGGGAATAGCGAAGATCGGCAAGCACCGAAGAGCCCATTCCGCATCATAGCCATTCGCTTTCCTGAACCCTCCGGCACCTGTCCGGAGGCGCTTCGCCAACCGGCCGGACACGGAGGGACCTTTTGTTGGGTGGCTCCATCCAGGAAGAGCCGGCGGATCCAGACCAGGCAAACGAGCCGAAGGCCGCGGCCTTACTGAAGGTTTTCCGCGAGCACAATCGAGCTCCTGGATGTGCCTTGCGCAAAGAGAACGATTCGCCCGTCGGCCGACGCGCCAAGATTCGCGGCCCAGGGAGGGGCACTCTGGTCCTGGTTCAAACCGAGTATCCGGGATAGCCGCTGGGTTCGAAAAGCGTAATACAGAAGGGCGGGGCCTCGCTCCGCTTCGGAGTCGATCATGTAGAGGCCATCTTTCGTCACCGCGAAACTACCCCAGTACCCAAGATGGGGCGCGTCCGTGATGCGTTTTTCTTCTCCTCCCGCCACAGGGACGCTCCAGACGCCCCCGGCGTTGAACTTTGAAAAGTAAAGTGTCGCTCCATCATGGGATTCAAAGCCGGCAAATCCTCCGTGGTGCGTCACCTGCGTTTCTCGCCCACTCGCGAGTTCATGACGCCAGGTCTGAAAAGCCCCCGTGCGGTTGGAGGCAAAGTAGATGGATTTTCCATCGCCTGACCAGCTGGGAACCACGCTCTCATAGTCCCCACCCGTGACACTGTGAAGATTGCGACCATCCTTGTCGATCACGAATATCTGGCTTTGGCCTGCCGGCCGATAGTCAAATGCAATCCATCTGCCATCGGGCGACCACCGGGGAGTCCCTGCGTGACCGTCAAGCGACGTCAACCTGAGCGGATCGCTTCCGTCTGCATTGCACTTCCATATCTCCATTCTTCCCGAGCGGGCCGATTCAAATGCGATTTGGCTGCCGTCGGGAGAAGCTTGCGGCCCGTAATCGCCGGGGGACGATTGCAACAGCTTCCGCATTCCCAACACTTTCTTGTCCGCGGCGGAGAGATCGGCGCGCCAGATGACGGACGAGGAGCGCCAGAAATCGGACGGCTCAATGTAGGCCAGCCTGGCGCCGTCGCGCGAGAGAGCCCCGATGGCCGGATATATGGTTTCCGGTTGAATGGCGCCGGCCGCCACCGAGACTCGCCAGATCCGCCCGATTCCAGCGCGATAGGAGTCGAATGAAATCGTTCGCCCATCCGGAGCCCACATCAGGTACCAGGCTGCCTTGTTCCCGCTGGTCAGCCTGCGGGCCGGCCCCCCTGCGAGTGGAACGGTATAAATGTCGCTGACCTCCGCCGTCGAAAATCGGACAAAGGCTATGGTTTGCTGATCCGGAGACAGCGCGGGATGCAGGTCTCCCTGCCCTTCTCCCAGGGGCGGAGCCGTAAGACAGCGCTTCAGTCCTGTCTCCATTGAAAACACGGCAATGCCGGTCGCGCCGCCGGGCGTGCAGCGGTCGCTCAGCACCAGCGATCGTCCGTCGGATGTCCAGTTCGGAGAGCCGCTCTCTCCGTTGGGGCATGCGACCTCAGTGAGCCTGCGCTCCGGGCCGCCCAGCGCGGGCACAACATACACGGCGCCACCCCGATCATCGCAGCGCCCAAAGGCAATCTCCTGGCCATCGGGCGACCATGCCGGGGTATCCACGAAGCCGGTACGCGTGTGGGTCAACCGCAGCGGCATATCGCCGCCGACCAGTTGCACGTAGACGTCCCCTCTTCCGGGGTTCTCGCCGTCCCAGATGAATGCGATTTGCTTTGCGTCCGGCGAGAATGCCGGTGACCACACCGCCCCGGGCAAGTTGGTGAGCGGCGCAATGCGCATGCGCGAGAAAGCCGTGCTCGCCAGGGGCGAAGGTCTTTTCGCTGCGCGCGTGGAGAAGGAGTGGCCCCGGATCCATCCAGCCACCGCCACAAGCACTGCCGCCGTGAGCGCGAGACCCAGCACGGAGAAAGCGCGTCGCCGGCGGGTTGGCCAGGGTGGTTTGACGCGCACAGCCGCCGATGCGCTTCCCGGAATCCCGGCCGACTGCGGCTCCAGATCCCGCATCACGCGCCGCAGATCCGTCGCAATCTCGCTGGCATGCTGGTACCGCAGGTCCGGGTCTTTCTCCAGCGCCCGCATGACAATCTGCTCCGCGAGCGCCGGCACTTCCGGCCCCACACCGGGCAGCGGCTCCGCGGTGACTGCCTGCAGGATCGCCAGGCTGCTCTTCCCCCGGAACGGCGGTCGCCCGGTCAGGCACTCGTAATACAGCACCCCCAGACTCCACAAATCCGTCCGCGCATCCAGGCTCCTGCCCAGCGCCTGCTCCGGCGACATATACTGCGGCGTTCCCAGCGGCCCACCCGTCTCCGCGGACGACCGCGCCGAATCCGCACCCAGCCCCAGCACCTTCGCCACCCCAAAGTCCAGGACCTTGGCGACTCCCTTTGACGTGACCATCACATTCGCCGGTTTCAGATCCCGATGGATCACTCCGTGCTCGTGCGCTTCCCCCAGCGCTTCCGCCACCTGCAGCGCGATTGCGGTCGCTTCTTTTCCCGAAAGCGCACCCCCGCGCAGCCTCGCCGCCAGAGACTCTCCCTCCACCAGCTCCATCACGATGAAATGAGTGCCGTCCTGCTCCTCGGCATCATAGACAGCGGCAATATGCGGATGGTTCAGTTTGGCCAGAGCCAGCGCCTCCCGCCGGAAGTGCCGCCGTCCCTCTTCGCCCGTCAGCGCACCGTGCACCAGCAGCTTGATCGCGACCACCCGCTCCAGCTTCTCGTCGCGCGCGCGATACACCACGCCCATACCCCCGGAACCCAGCGGCCCGAGGATCGTATAGCGCCCGAGGCGAGTCCCGGCAACCAGAAATCCCACAGCATTCGCAGACTCTGCTCCCGCACCGGCCCCATCGTCCTGTTTTGCATAAGGAGTCGTGGAAAGAAGTCCGCTCAGCCGCTCATTCTCGGCGAGCAGATCTTCGACCGCTCGACGCACCTCAGGCAGTCCACGGCACGCCGAGTCGAGAAACGCGGCGCGCTCCGCCCGCGGCAACTCCAGAGCCTCTCCAAACAGCTGCTCCGCGAGGGTGACATGCTTTTCCATGCCGAGGTTCCGTTGTGCTTTGCGTTTCGGGGTGGAGTTTCGTAACACCGTACCATGCTGGCGCAGCGATCCACCACGAAATCCAACCCTCCCGGGTTGCACCGATCCATCTCCGAATCCCCCGGGGAAAGCCGTGCTTTCGATCCCAGGCAAGCTGGATGAGTGACCACGCCCGAAGTCCCCAAATGACTGCTGACATCGCGAAGGCAGGCGTCTGCTAGACTGTTGAGAAATTTTGCCAGTGAGGTGATCGATGCGTCTCCGGTATGTTTGCACCGCTTTGATTCTCGGAGGCTGTGCGCTGGCGGCCTCTGCGCAAACGGGCTCAACCAGAGCGAAGGTAGCCGCCGGCAGCCAAATGTCACCGGTGCAGGCGCAGGAGGAGTTGCTCAACCTCTTTGAGCAGGAGTTTATGGGAGTCGCGCAGGCAATGCCTGCGGACAAATACGGCTTTGCGCCCACTACGGCAACCTTCGCCCCTTCGCAGGGCGCCAAGTTTGACGGGGTTCGCACGTTCGCGCAGGAAATATCGCATGTTACGACCGCGAACTACTACTTTGCTTCGAAGATTCTCGGGGAGAAGATGCCGGTTGACCCGAAAAGCATCGAGAGTCTGACGACGAAAGAGGAACTCCTGAAGGCCGCTGCGGATTCTTTCGCCTATGCACACAAGGCGCTCGCGACGATTACAGCCGAGAATGCCTACACTGCGATTGACGGTGTCGACGGTCTGCATACGCGGTCGGTCGTCGCATCTTTCATTTCTGCTCATGGATTCGACCACTATGGACAGATGGTCGAGTATCTGCGCATGAACGGCATTGTGCCTCCGGGCTCGAAGTAACCCCATCCCGGGTCTCTGCCGATGTGCCCGTAATCGCCAACTCGCGTTTCGAGTAGCCGCAATTCTGGAAACGTGGTTTGCCCTGATATCACCAATTGAAGAGAAACCCACTTGTCCGATAAGGCGACGATACGACAGTGTGGATCGCGGAATGCTGGCCCGTTTATGGGTCCTCCTGCAGGGGGTTTTTGACAAGTAGTTTCC
>JBAUZR010000080.1:0-2662 GCA_049585375.1 Acidobacteriaceae bacterium | reverse complement strand
CTCTTTCTCCAGTAGTAGTAGTCGTTCCTGGAGGAAAAGTGGAAACGGACGGTCCAACCGCGCAGGGAGCGGCTGCGCAAGGGGCACCTGTTTTAGAAAACCCGTCCCGAAAAACCGCAAAAGTAGGAAACCCGGTCCGCTCAGCCTTCATCCGCTGCCATTTCTCCACCTTATAAACAGCAGCTTCAAAAACGCGTGTGGAAAGGCAGCGCCCAGCGTGGAAAGAGCAGTTCCGTGCAGGCAGGACGGGCCTTCGCACACACCCATCCTTCCACAGCGAACCGCTTATCCGCAGCATGCACAGGGAGGGGGCAGGAAGCGGTCTACTCATGGAAATCGCGGCCCCACCGGCCGCCCACTGAGACCGCTTCCCCTGGGGGAGAAGTCAGGCTCTTAGTCTTCGGCTTCGGCCGGTGAGCCGCTGCGGCTGATGGAGACGCCGCCATTGACCGTTTGCACATGGACCGTGGGGCCGCCGGTTCCCAGGTCGGTAGCGAGGTGATTCTTGATCTCCCCCTGCACCGTCACCGGAAATCCCACGGAGATGCCGCCGTTCACCGTTCCCGTCTCCAGATGCGCCGAATAATGATCTGGGATCCGCAGATCCACACCGCCATTGGTCGTCTCGGCATGCAGCCCGGTGCCCTGCCAGCGATCGCCCGCCAGAGCAATATTGAGACCCCCGTTCACAGTCTCCCCGCGCACGTCGCCGGCCAGCTGATCCAGATTCACTCCGCCATTCGTCGTCTCAAAGTGAATGGCTCCGTCCAGACGCGTCAGGTCAATCCCGCCATTCATGGTGTGGACTTCCGCCGCCAGATGCCGTGGCACGTGCAGGTGATAATCCACGCTGTAGCCTTCGCGGCCAAAGAAATGCGATCGCGGACCCCGATCGCGAACCTCTCCGCCGGTCGTATCGATCACCACATCGCTCAGCAGCTGGTTCGCCTCCGACTCCGAAGGCGCCCACGTCTGCACCCGTGCTTCCAGCGCGACGTCGGAACGGTCTTCGCCGATCACGTCGATCCCGCCGTTTGTGGTCTCAACGCTCATATGCGCGGAGGGCAGAGTAAAGGTCGTGTGCCGCATCTGGCATGCGTGCGCTTCGCCCCAGTGTCCACCTCGATCTTCGCAGTCGGCGTTCTGCCAGTTGCCCGAGGGCCTCGCCTGGGCGGCCGCGGCATGGGCGTTGATGTGGGCGTGGGGCAACGCGATGCCGAGAACGACAATCGCCGTCAGGCTCAGAGTGAACAGGATGAATCGGCGCATGGCACGCACCTCATGGCCGGAATACGCGGATGGAGGCATGGCAGTTCCCTCGATTTCAAGTGGGGGGTCCCGGAAGATAAAGAAGAAAGCACGCAAACGGCCGAAAGTCGCCGCATCCCGGCACGCGCCGAATCAATGACTTACCAAAAAGAAATACGCTGCCGCCTGTCCACAGGCCAAAACCCCTGTTCGAGAACGGACAGCAACCTACCGCTTCCGCTCCCAGAACTCCTCGTGGCGGTCGTCCCGGAACCGGATGCCCGTCACCCGCCCCTCCGCATCGCGCTCAAACGTCAGCCGCCGCGTGCCTCCGGTGGGATAGAAGAACGTCGTCGCACTCTCCGGAAGCAGCTCCGCGACATCGCCAATCTGGTTCCGCGCAAAAAGCCGGTCCCCCTGCCGGAACACGGTCGCCACCACCACGCTCTGATCCTCGTACTCCCCCAGATAAGCGCTGTAGACGCCGGGATCCACCTTCGCCGGCACGGGATGAATCGGCACAAGGATCTGTTCCGCCGCCGCGGACAAGCGCGGTATCGCGCTCAGCCGCTGGTCCAGCAGCCACCGCGGCAACTGCGGCTCGGCATACGCCCGGTCCCAAACGTTGTGTTTGATCCCGGCATATTCCCAGAACCGCACGTCGCCGCCCTCCCCCTTGAGCGCCTGGTACATCAGCAGCGACTGTCGCGGGCTTACCACCGGATCGTTCGACCCGTGGAAGATCCATGTCGGCGTGCGACCCAGCGCGCGCGCATACTCCCCCGGCAACGTACTCACCTCTCGCCACCGCTCCGGCTGATACGACCAGAACACGCCTCCGCACACCGGCACCAGCGCCGCAAACCGGTGGGGCCAGGTCCTGGCCATCTCCCACACCCCATATCCTCCCAGCGAAAGGCCGGTCAGGTAGACCCGATCCGGATCGCCGTGGAACTCCTTCACCTCCGCCTGCAAAGCCGCCATCGCCACGCCCATCATCTCCGGATCGGTCCAGTGGTGGTGGCTGAACGGCACCTGCGGCGTCACCACCACAAACGGCCACCGTTCCGGGTGCAGGCGGATCGCCTGCGGCAGCCCGATCTGCGTCTCGTCCAGCCCCTCCGACCCGCGCTCCCCCGACCCATGCAGGAAAAGGATCACCGGCCATCGCTGGCTGCGATCCCAATTCTCCGGCAGGTACACAACGTACCTCCGCAGCACACCGTCGTATTCCAGCGAACGGTTTAGAAAGCCGGTATCCTGGCGGTGAGCAGCGCCCCAAACCGGGGCGGCAAGACACACAACAAACAAGGCCAGCAGCGCGCGAGGCATCATGAGAGATAGGGACAGGGTATAGGCGACCGCTCCCCGCGAATAGCCAAAAATTCCAGTCCGCCAACTCGAAGCCATTACG
>JBAUZR010000079.1:0-2606 GCA_049585375.1 Acidobacteriaceae bacterium | reverse complement strand
GCGTTTCTCTCTTCTCCTTCTGATGGGTGGATTTTCGCTGGCGCTGGCCGCGGGACAGACGCTGCCGCAGGCCTGGGTGGAGACCTGGTCTGCCTCCCAACAAATTCCCGAGCCGCAAAATGCTCTGCCTGCCGCCGACCTCGACGACGTGACCCTCCGCGAGATATTTCACCTCTCGATTGCCGGAACCATGCTGCGCGTGCGCCTCTCCAACGCATTCGGCACCGAGCCGCTGACCTTCACGGCAGTGCACGTAGCGCGCCCAATGGGGGCCTCTGCGGCGATTGTGCCGGGATCCGATACCCAGGTGACCTTCTCCGGAGCCGCATCGGCGACCGTGCCCGCCGGCGCGGAGTACTGGTCAGATCCCGTCGCCTTTCCGGTCACCGCGCTGTCGAACCTGACCGTGACCTTCCATCTCGCGACGGCTCCTTCGCAGCAAACCAGCCATCCTGGCTCGCGGCAGACCACGTACTTCGTGCACGGAGACCAGGCGGCAGCGCCGGATCTGCCCGGCGCCCAGCACGTGGATCACTGGTATCAGGTCTCGGGCATCGAAGTTGCCGCCCCCGCGGATGCCGGCGATGTGGTGGCCCTCGGCGATTCCATCACCGATGGCCACGCGACCACCACCAACGGGAATAATCGCTGGACCGACGATCTGGCCGAGCGCCTGCAGGCCGAAACGGCAACCCGCAACATTGGCGTGCTCAACGAGGGCATCGGTGGCAACCGTCTGCTCAACGATGGGCTGGGTCCAAACGTCCTGGCCCGCTTCGATCGGGATGTGCTCGCCCAGGCCGGGACCCGCTGGGTCATCGTTCTGGAGGGAGTCAACGATCTCGGCACGCTCACGAAAGATGGCGATGTGCCCGAGTCCGAGCATCAGGCGCTGGTGCGGCGAATTCTCGCCGCCTATCAGCAGATCGTGCTCCGCGCGCATGCGGCCGGCCTCAAAGTCATCGGCGGAACGCTCACGCCATACCTGGGATCGGGCTTCTACCATCCGGGTCCGCAGAACGAGGCCGACCGGCAGGCGATCAACGCCTGGATCCGCACGCCGGGCCACTTCGATGCGGTGGTCGATTTCGACAAAGTGATCCGCGACCCGCACCATCCGGAGCGAATGCTGCCGAAATACGATTCCGGCGATCACCTGCATCCGTCAGTGGCCGGATATCACGCCATGGCGGACGCGATTCCGCTGGCCCTCTTCCACTGAGCGACAGGAGGCCGTCCCCTGCCGATGGAGCCGTTCGGATATCCCCCAGAGCAGCCCCGCCTAGTCGCCCTTAACGGCCGCGGAAAGAGGCAGCACGAAGCCAACCAGTGCCGTCAGCGAGCAGGTCGCGACGAGGATCTCGAGAAGGTTGATCTCGGTCACCAGCCTCACGGTGGTCGATGAGGCTGCCGCCGTTACGGTCAGCATCAGGGCAACCGCGATCAGGCCGTACTCGATGAGATCGGCGCCGCTGGTGTCGTGCAGCAGATGGCTGAGCAACAGATGATTTCGGTTCATGGCGTCTCCTCCAGGGGGCGACGCGACCAGGGGAACGGAAGCTCTGGTCCGTGCTTCTGTCGATTGATTGTGCGGGGAGCCCCCGGTCGTGACCATTCCCATTGGGTAACGGCGACAGACATCAATAGACAGGGGCAGCAGCATTACTGCGCAGTCGCCCGCTGGTGATCGGCAGTGGTTACGAATGGGGAGCCGTCGGTGATCTGATTGAGCCAGCAAGAGATGGGACTGCCCCAATAGGGTGCGAAAAGTAACGCCGGCTCCAGCGATCAGTCTGGAGCAGACACGTGAACAGGACCGGGCCCGGTCGCAACCCCACCCATTTCGTCCCTCTCCCTTGCGATCAGGGCTGCCCGGTGGGGCTCGGATTGGGCGCGGTGAATCCCGAACAGCACGGCTTGGACGCAGCCGTGAACTCCATCAGCTCGACCCGGGTACCGTCCGGGTCATACAGATTGAACTGCCACTTGCCATCCCGCCCGATCTGCGGGCGCGGTGCTTCGCCGCCCAGCCGGTCCTGGGAGTCGAGCGTGGTCACCGACTTCTCCATGTTCACCACCCCCAGCGAGAAGTGGTTCAGCACACCCAGTTGCTTCTGCGAGATGCTGCCCGGCAGTCCGCTGCCCGAATGCCCGCTGGTCAGCATGTACTCGATCCAGTCGTGGCCGTTCGGCACCTGCTGCGAGACCCAGTCGGTTTTGTCGGTCTGCATGCCGCCGTGCCAGTACGGCTGGAAGCCGAGAATCTCGCGGTAGAACGTGTTCTCCTTTTCCGCGGAGTGGACCATCATGCCGACATGGATCATGCGCCGCCCAATAGGATCCGCGCCGGTGAGCGCGTACAGTGATGCAGGGTTCTTGTCGCTCAGCACATGCGCCGGCGGCTGCACAAACTGCACCGTGTTGCCCTCAGGATCCTTCACGTCGAACCACAGGCTCCCGTCCGAGGCATGCTCCACCTTGTCCGGAACCGTCACCCCTTTGGCCGCCAGGTATTGCCGCATCTGCCCGGCATTCGCCGTGATGTACCCCAGATGATCCAGACGGTCGGTGCCCGCGTCCGCGGGCCGCGGCACGACCGCCACAAA
>JBAUZR010000078.1:0-3503 GCA_049585375.1 Acidobacteriaceae bacterium | reverse complement strand
CGCCTTGGCCAGGTAGGCGAACCAGTACTTGCGCATGAAGAAGTAATGGAACTCGAAGTTCAGGGCGGGAGTGATGTACCGGTTGGGCTCCTGCTCGAAGGGCAGTTTGATATTCAGGCCGATGGTTTTGCCGCCAGCCTCCCAGGCGCCGCGGTTAGCGGCTTCCATAATGCCGGGGCCCCCGCCGGAGGTGACGACGAAGCGGTTGCGGCGCGACTTGAGGTCTTTGGCCCACTGGGTGAGAAGGAAGGCGAGGCGGCGCGCGTCTTCGTAATAGTGCGCCATCTCGACGGCGGCTTCGGCGCGGCGGAGACGCAGTTCGCTCGAGGTGCCCTGCTCGATGTCCCCGGGGCGCGCGGGCTGCTCCTCTTCGGGAGCGGGCTCGCTGGAGCCTGTGTTCTCCAGCAGTTCCAGCTCGTGACTGGCCTCGTCGAGGGCGCGGAATCGGGCCGAGCCGAAGAAGACCACCGTGTCCTGAATACGCTCGCGGCGAAAGCGGGCCAGCGGTTCGGAGTACTCGGAAAGAATGCGGATGCTGCGGCCCTCGGGGCTGTTGAGGAAGGTCTCGTTTTCGTAGGCGAGGGAGGCGCTTTCGAGGGGCTTGGGAGGCTTGCGGGGCATGCTCAGTTCTCTTTTTGGTGGATGGCTTCGGAGATGGCGATCCAGAGGTTGAGGAGGCCCAGACCGGAGACGATTCCACGGAAGGCTCCGCTCTCGGCGAGGTGGGCGACAGGCCCGTAATAAAGGAAGAAACGATTCAGCGCCCAGATGTGCGTCCAGGGCAGGAAAACCAGGATGAATCCAATGTAGAGGCGGATGATGACGCGGAGCAGGAGGTCGGCGCGATGAAGCCAGTGGGCGGCGTGTGGCTGCGGCGCCGGAGATGCGGAGGAAGGGGCAGCCGGAGGCGTGGGGACGGAAGACAAAGCGTTGGGCGAATGCGGCGGCATAGGGCGCGAGACGCAGAGCGCCGGGACGCGCGCGACGCCCCGAAACCGGCTTTCCTCACAGTAACACAGGGTCAGGGACGGCAAAAAAGGCATCGATTTCGATGGGGGTCCTGGAGAGATGTTGAAGATTCCAATGGGGCGCAAAGGTAACATCGATGCCCCAAGGGGCGGCTGGAAGCCACCGATGGGAAGCCGGTAGCCTGCAGCCGGTAGCCGATGCTGTTGCCCGTTGCCAGGCCGGGTCGTGGGATCGGAGGGTTCTGCACAACTGGCCGCGTGACGTGAAAAGCCGACGTCGATTTCGATGGGATCGCCGGCATTAAGCAAAAGATCCGAAAGGTGCCGACTGGTAACATCGATGCCCATCCGAGCCGCGGGAAGCAGCCGGATGGACAGCCTGTTGCCGGTAGCGGGTAGCCGATGCTGTTGGCCGTTGCGAGCCGGGGTCGTGAGATCGAAAGTGTTCTGCACTCATTGCCTCATGACGTGAAAAAGCCCGCGCGTGGCGGGCTTTTTCTTTTTTCACTCTATAAGTTCAGAATACCAAGTTCGGACGGATTTGCTGCCAGGTTTTGGGAGGAATTTTGGCGTGGAAGTGTTTTTGTATCAGGCGTTGTTACTTTCGTCAGGGGCGGAGGGGGCTTGACAGGATTTCCACATAGCGAGGGAAAAGTGCGTAATCGGGGGGGACGGGTTCTTTCCGGGGCGAAACTTCCCGATTGCCGGTATTACGGGCAAGACAAGGATAGAATCTGGCGGGAGGCGGAAACATGCCCAAACAGAGCGTTGGGGCGTGTGATAGCTGCGAGGGTCGATTCGAGTATTGGCTCTGTCATTGTGGATTCGCGGACAGCATATACGCCTACTGCGATTCCTGCGGCATGACCGCCATTCTCTCCGCTTGGGACAAGCGGATGCCGAGACTGCCCGATTGTCCGGGACAGCAGGAGATATGTACCGCAATGGAGGCGTTCATCTTGCCGTGCAGTTGCGGCGGTGCGTTCAAGAATGGTTCTGCCCCACGATGTCCGCGTTGTAATTGCGCTTTGTCTGCCGAACTCGCGGCACCATATATCGAGAAGAACGCTCCGGGCCATCTGAGGGGATGGCATTGGCAACAGAACTGGAGCGGCCTCTATTGCATCGTCATTGAAAATCGCACCATCGAAAACAATTTCCGGTAAGCGTCGGGCCGTTCCGGGTCGCCGCGCCGAGTTGTTGCCCTATCGTCGGCAATACGGACATTTCGACCGGAGGACTGCAGAACGGCAACCGCAGATCCTTCTGCCCCTTGCTTCGCTTCGGGGCCTCAGGATTACAGCGCGCGTGGGTTAGGTTTTGTTGCTGTGTGTCTTGTTTCTGTGTAGTCGGCAATACGGACATTTGGGGCTGCGTCGGGTGAAAGCAGGTCCCTCGCCCGGCGTATCCCATCGCTGCGCGACGGGTCCCCAAAGCGCGAGGCTCGGGATGACAACTCAAAGTTGTGGGTGATCAGCGGAAGGTCGGCAATACGGAAGTCTCGAAAGGGGCCGGAACCGGTCGAGGGGACTGGCCCTCAGGGGCTGAAGCCCGCATCTTTATCGCTCTTTACGGCACGACTGAAGTCGTGCCCTGATACAAAAACGACCAATTGAGATTTTGGGTTCTCCACCCTGTTCCCCGAACTACGCATGGTACAGGGATGGCGCACCCGGCATCGGTGCAGGAGTCTAACTGAACGCTCGCCAATGCGGAAGATTCGAAAGGGCGAAACCGGCCGAGAGAACGGCGTCAGGGCTGAAGCCCGCATCTTTATCGCTCTTTACGGCACGACTGAAGTCGTGCCCTGATTTTGAGGTTGCTGTGTAAGTCTTTTGAGGTGAGCGGATAACCACCTGCCAAAGAGATTTTGTGCGTTTCTTGTGCGGCCAATGTCGCCGTGGACGTTTTCCGCCAAATCTGAAGCTTCCGTAGGTCCAGTGATACGGCCACTTACGACATGAACACAACGAGGTCCGCGCGACCAGTGGGCGAACAAGTCTACTGTTTGGGCCTCTCCTCGTTGTGGTATTCGGGGACTACGCAACCGTCGTCCCATCGAAGGGTCCGAAATTGCCAGAGAATACGTGGTGTTGGCATCGCGTCATCGATCTTCTGCAAGTCGTCGCACATTCGCGTCAACCTGATCTCCGCCTTTGTTGTTCCTCGCGAGGAGATGACCGTCACGTCCATCCAATCGTGAATTCTCCGCTGCTTCAGAGGGCGGAAATGCTCGACTGTTACTGTGTGCTGCCAGTCCAGATCAAGTACGCGAAGCTTCTCGATCAGAACCTGCATCTCGTCTTCGGTGATCCACGTTGTCCAACCGTCGGATGCAATCCCCCCAACCTGCACCTTATGCAGCCGTGTATCGTCCCGGCTTACGACGTAAAAGTTCATGGGTTCGCGCCAGTGGCTCCAGATGTCGCCAAAATAGAAGAAGCTCACCGCAGTGGAGCGATCCACGGGCACATCCAGTCCGCCAGACGAGGCGCTCTGACCGCTGCACATTCCTGGCATTAGCAACAGGAAGCC
>JBAUZR010000077.1:0-7741 GCA_049585375.1 Acidobacteriaceae bacterium | reverse complement strand
GCAACTATGGTTTGACGGCGCCGCATCCGGGACAGGTCGTTCACCCGAATGCGACCCTGACGATGGAGAACAATGGCGCGGTGATGGCGAAGGTCACGCCGGCCGTGCCCGCAGTCCACTGAGCCCTCCGGGGAGGAGACCATTCCCGCTGTGAATCGTCCTGCCTTCTCCTCCGATTTCGATGAGGAGCCCGCGCCGCCCCGGCGGGCCGTACCACCCTCCCCTCCCTCTTCTTCGCGCAAAAAGCCGTTCCTCGTCACGCCTATGCGCCGCATGCGCATTCTCGGCGTCCTCGCCATCTTTCTCGGCTGGGGAACGCTGATCACCGCCCGGCTCGTCTGGCTGCAGGTCATCCGCCATGCGGAGTGGGCCGAGCGCGCCGAGCGCCAGCAGGAACGCACCTTCACCGTCGCCCCGCGCCGCGGCATTCTCTACGATCGCGACCTGCATCCGCTGGCCATGACCGTCATCGCCGACTCCATCTATGCCGTCCCCTCCGAGATGGGCGATAACCGCGCCGCCGATGCTGCAACCCTGGCCAGGATCGTCCACACCGATCCCGAAGATCGCTTCACCACCCAGAAGCAGATCCTGCGCCGGCTCATGGATTCGCGCAATTTTGCCTGGGTAGCGCGCAAGCAGACGCCCGCGATCATCGCTCGTGTGAAGGCTCTCAACCTCAAGGGCATCTATTTTCAGAAGGAATTCAAGCGCTTCTATCCCGACCAGCAGCTCGCCGCTCAGGTGCTCGGCTATGTCGGCATGGACGACGACGGCCTCGCCGGCGTCGAAGAGGACTTCGAGCACCAACTGCACGGCACGCCGGGCCACATGCTCACCGCTGTGGACGCGCGCCACCACGCGCTCGACAGCCAGGAGCGCGATCCCCAGGCTGGCCAGAACCTGGTGCTCTCCATCGACGCCAACATCCAGTTCATGGCCGAGCAGGCGCTGGAAAAGAACATGGAGCGGACCGGCGCCGCCAACGGCACCGTCGTCGTGCAGGATCCACATACCGGCCAGATTCTCGCATTGGCCATCCGCCCTACGTTCAATCCGAATGATTTCCGCCACACCGATCGCTCTCTGCTCACGGATCGTGCGGTGAGCGACGTCTACGAGCCCGGATCGACCTTCAAGCTCGTGGCTTATTCGGCTGCACTCAACGACAAGGTCATTACGCCGGACTCGATGATTCCCACGCTCGGTGGCGTGATCAACGTCGCTGGCCGTCTCGTCCACGATGACCGTGATGCCATCATCTTCGAAAGTCACCATGGCAATGTGCTGAGCGCAAAGGAAGCGCTGTGGGAGTCAAGCGACGTCGCGGCCATCGAGCTCGCCCAGCGCATGGGCCCGGACGAGTTCTATAAGTACATTCGCGGCTACGGATTCGGTCAGCGCTCCGGCATTGAACTGCCTGGCGAGACGCGTGGACTGGTCAAGCCGCCCAGCCGCTGGCAGCCCACCACCATCGGCTCCATTCCCATGGGGCAGGAGATCGCCGTCACGCCCATCCAGCTGGTGACCATGGCCTCGACCATCGCCAACGGAGGTACCTACCTGCCGCCCCACGTCGTGCTCGAGAGCACGGATGACACGAAGGCCAGCGGCTCGCTGAAGCCGGTCGCCTTCCGCCTGGGCGAAGAAATGCCCGATCCGCTGCCGCCAGGCGCGCATCGCGTGATCTCCGAGATGACCTCCGCTGAAATGCGCAAAATGATGGAGGGCGTGGTGCTCTTCGGCACCGGCAAGCCCGCGCAGCTCGACGGCTACAGCGCCGCGGGCAAGACCGGCACCGCGCAGAAAATCGATCCGGTGACCCATACCTATTCGCGGACGAAATACGTTGCTTCGTTCGTCGGCTTCGCGCCGGTCAGCGATCCCGCTGTGACCATCGCCGTCGTGATGGACTCGCCGACGAAGGGCTCGCATTTCGGAACAGCGGTGAGCGCGCCCGTTTTTCACGATCTGGCGCAGCAGATCCTCGAGTATCTGGGCGTGCCCCACGATCAGGATCTGCAGCCCGTCAAGGAGGTCGCGAAGAACAGCAAGCCGCAGCCCGACGACGATCCGCAGCAGAGCGCCGAGCAGTTGCAGTCGCTCTTCGCGGAAGTCAACGACCTTCCTCCCGACGATCCGCTGCGCGATCCGGCCAATCAGGGACCGCCAGCCGAAACCGCCGAAGTGACCCCGGACGCGAGCCAGCCGCCCCTGCTGGGTCCCACAGGACCGGCTTCACCGCACAGTTCTGCGCCGCCTTCTGCATCAGGGGTCGCGGCGCAGTCGGAGGCGAAACCACAGGGATTGGGGACGGAGGCGAAATCGCCGCCGCCCGCTCCGAGCCAGAGCCACCGCAGCCAGAATCGCCAAACCGTCGCCATTGCCAACCACCGCGTGGCTGTCCCGTCGTTCGCTGGCAAATCACTGCGCGAGGTCGTCATCCAGGCCAGCAACGCAGGCCTGGGCGTGCAGATTGTGGGATCGGGCCTGGCCCGCGATCAGGTGCCCGCCGCCGGAACGCTGGTGCCGGCGGGCACCGACATCGTCGTCCGCTTCGAGCCCTGATTCCTGTCGGAATTCGCGCGAATCCTGCGCTTACAATCACTTTGTGATCCGCTTCGACCAGCTGCTGCAGGGCGCAGAGATCGTGCGCCGCACGGGGCCTGATCCCGAAATTGCCGGCGTTGAATATGACTCGCGCCGCATCGGCCGGGAAGCCCTCTTCCTCGCCATCCAGGGCGGCACGACCGACGGCAATCGCTATATCAGCCGCGCAATCGACCAGGGAGCCGCGGCCATCGTCACGGATTCAGCCGCAGCCTTCACCGAAACCGCCCGCCAGCATCCTGAAATTGGAATCGCCCAGGTTCCCGCCGGGGCGGGCCGTCGTGCCATGGCGGTGCTGGCGGCGAATTTCTTCGGCCATCCGGAACAAGAGCTCAAATTCAGCGGTGTCACCGGTACCAACGGCAAGACCACGACCGCCTTCCTGCTCGAAGCGATGCTGAACTCCGTCGGCCGCAGGACGGTGCTGATCGGCACCATCGAGAATCACGTCGCAGGAGTCGTCCGCTCCGCCCCCCACACCACGCCCGAGTCGCGCGATCTGCTGGCGCTCTTTCGCGATGGCGCTGACGCCGGCGCCACCGAAGCCGTGATGGAGGTCTCCTCGCACGCTCTTGCCCAGGGCCGCGTTTGCGGCCTGCCCTACGACGTCGCCCTCTTCACCAACCTCACCCAGGACCACCTCGACTTTCACGGCACCATGGAAAACTACTTCGCCGCCAAGCGCGCTCTGTTTGACGGCTCGCTCGGCCGGCCGCCACGCGTGGCCGTGGTGAATATCGACGACCCGCATGGCCGTGAGCTGGTGAACGCAGCCCGCGCTGCCGGAGCCGAAG
Source organism: Acidobacteriaceae bacterium (assembly GCA_049585375.1). Lineage (GTDB taxonomy): Bacteria > Acidobacteriota > Terriglobia > Terriglobales > Acidobacteriaceae > Palsa-343. Next base: position 4,337 of record JBAUZR010000077.1, on the reverse strand, counting down.
TTTTTACCTACGGACTGCGCTCAGGAGATTTCCAGGCCGAAGCTCCGCAGATGGCCGCCGCCGGCATGCGCTTCCGCATGATCACTCCGCAGGGCGCCGCTGAGGTGAGAACCCCCCTGACCGGCCGCGTGAACCTCTACAATCTTCTGGCAGCCTCCGGCGCAGCCATGGCCCGCGGGCTGACGCTCGAGCAAATCGCCACCGGAGCCTCCGCCCTCGACCACGTACCCGGCCGCTTTCAGACCGTCGATGCCGGCCAGCCCTTCACCGTCGTGGTCGACTACGCCCACACTGACGACGCCCTGCGCAACCTTCTCTCTCTCGCCCGCGAGTTCGTCGGTCCACAACACCGCGTCATCACCCTCTTTGGCTGCGGCGGCGATCGCGACCGCGCCAAGCGCCCAAAGATGGGCCGAGCCGCCGGCGAGGGAAGCGATCTGGTAGTGCTCACCTCAGACAATCCCCGCAGCGAAGATCCTGAAGCCATCATCGCCGACGCGCTGCCCGGCCTCGTCGCCACCGGCACTACTTATATAGTGGAGGTCGATCGCGCCCAGGCCATCCGTCGCGCCCTCGAAACGGCGCACCCCGGCGACATTGTCCTCCTTGCCGGCAAAGGGCACGAGAAGGAGCAGATCCTGCGCGACCGCACCATCCCCTTCGACGACGCAGCCGTTGCCGCCCAGGCTCTGCGGGAGCTGCAGGGAGTCCGCGCATGAAGCTGGCATTAGCGCAAATCGCCCGCTGGTCCGCCGCGGATCTGCACCCGGCCTTGTCCTCACCCGGCGCCGAGCCAGTCGCTACCGGCTACTCCATCGACTCGCGCACCCTTCAGCCTGGCGACCTCTTCTTCGCGATCCACGGCGAGCGCTTCGACGGCCACCACTTCGTCGCCGCCGCCTTCGAGCGTGGAGCCAGCGCGGCCGTCATCGCCCGCGATCGCCTGGCGAGCCTCCCCGAACCAGTCCGCCAGCAACCGCTCCTCCTCGTCGAGCACCCGCTGCTCGCGCTGCAGCGCCTGGCCGCCTCCGTCCGCCGTCACTGGGGCAAGCGCGTCGTCGGCGTCACCGGCTCAGCTGGCAAAACCACGACGAAAGAAGCCGTCGCCGCAGTGCTCAGCGACCGCTTCTCGGTGCTTAAGTCTTTGGGGAACCTGAACAACCACTATGGGCTGCCGCTCCAGTTGCTGCGTCTGGAGCCGCACCACGAGGTCGCCGTCATCGAGATGGGCATGTCGGCTGCCGGCGAGATCACCGCGCTCTCCCGCATCGCCGCACCAGACTGGGGCGTCGTCACCAACGTCGGCCATGCCCATGCCGAGTTCTTCCCCGACGGCGTCGCCGGCATCGCCCGCGCCAAATACGAATTAGTGGCGGCGCTGCCACGCCATGGTGTGGCTTTCCTCAACTGCGACGACGCCTACGTCTCGCAGTTCGGACGTGACTTCCAGGGCAAAGTCATCTACTACGGCCGCGGCGTTTGCGGCGATCCGCGCGCGGAGACCGTGGAGGTCCTGGGTGCAGAGGGCCTGCGCATCCAGGTTCGCGCCGGCGAGCAGCATGCCACGCTGCAGCTCCGTCTGCCCGGTGCGCATAACGCGGCGAACGCCATGGCCGCGCTCGCCGTTGGTCTCGAAGCCGGCATCCCGCTCGCCGACGCCTGCGCCGCTCTCGAACAGCTCCGCCCCGAAGAAAAACGCGGGCAAACGATCGAGTGGTACGGCTCGACCATCCTGAACGACGCCTACAACTCCAATCCTGAAGCACTGAAGTCGATGATCGCGACGCTCGCCGGCATGCCCGCGCAACGGCGCATCCTCGTCGCCGGAGAAATGCTCGAGCTGGGCAAAGAAGCGAAAGCTCTGCACGCAGCCTGCGGCACCGCCGCCGCCCAGGCCGGCATTGACATCATCCTTGGCGTCCGCGGTCTCGCCCGCGACCTCGTCGACGCCGCCCGGAATGCCGGCACTGAAGCCCTCTTCCTCGACTCGTCGGAAGCCGCCGGCGCCTGGCTCCGCGAAAATCTCCGCCCCGGCGACGCCGTCCTCCTGAAAGCCTCGCGCGGCGTGCGCCTGGAGAAAGCCCTCGACGCCCTGCGCGACCCCGAAAGCAGCGCTCCCCGCGAACCTGAAAAGGGACCTGCTCTGTAACCCTAAAAAGACCGGCTCCGCCCCTTCCGGCGCGTTAAGATAAGCGGGAACTCACGCGATATCCGGAGGAAGTTTGCTTTACTGGCTGCTGTATCAGAAGCTGTTCCCGTACTTCAGACCCTTCCGCATCTTCCGGTATCTCACGTTCCGCACCGCGTTCGCCTCGCTCACCGCGCTGCTCATCACGCTGATCATCGGCCCCTGGGTCATCGAGAAACTGCGCGAGTTCCAGATCGGCCAGTACATCCGCGAAGAAGGCCCCAAGGCCCACCAGAAAAAGGCTGGCACTCCCACCATGGGCGGCGTGCTCATCTGCATCGCGATTGTGCTGCCCACGTTTCTCTGGGCCGACCTTTCCAATCCCTTCGTTTGGCTGGCCATGTTCGCCACCGTGGCCTTCGGCGCCATCGGATTTGCCGACGACTATATAAAGGTGATCCGCCGCCGCAATCTGGGCCTGACGGCCCGCGCCAAGCTGCTCTACCAGTTCCTCGCAGCCGCCGTGATCGCGGTGGTTCTGGTCTACATGGAGCTGCGCGGCAGCTATTCCACGCGTCTCACGGTGCCCTTCGTCAAATACATCCGGCCGCGCCTGTCGATTCCTGAGCTGCTGCACCTGCCGCACCTGGGCGTGCTGGCGTTCCTGCCGTTCATCGTCTTTGTCATGCTGCTGCTTGTGGGCACCAGCAACGCCGTCAACCTCACCGACGGGCTTGACGGTCTGGCCATCGGCTGCACCATCATCGCCGCCGGCGCGCTCACCGTGCTCACCTACGTCAGCGGGCACGTCATCTTCGCCGATTATCTGGAGCTGCCGCGCATGCCCCTGGTCAGCGAGGTCACCGTCTTTTGCGGGGCCATGACCGGCGCCAGCATCGGCTTCCTCTGGTATAACGCCCATCCCGCGGAAATCTTCATGGGCGACGTCGGCTCCCTGGCCCTCGGCGGAGCCATCGCCACCGTCGCTGTCATCATCAAGCAGGAGCTGCTGCTGCCCTTTATCGGCGGCATCTTTGTCCTCGAGGCGCTGTCGGTGATTCTGCAGGTGGGCAGCTATAAGCTCCGCGGCGGCAAGCGCATCTTCCGCATGGCCCCCCTGCACCACCACTTCGAGCTCATGGGGTGGTCCGAGTCCAAAGTCATCGCCCGCTTCTGGATTGGCGCGCTGGTGTTTGCACTCTTTGCACTCACTACCCTCAAGCTGCGATAAAGAGGAGAGCCGGCGTGGGAGAATAAACCAGCCCGGCGCTCGCGAGTTTCGATGGACATCAAAGGCAAAAAGGTTCTGGTCGTCGGTTTGGGCAAGTCGGGACTGGCGGCGGCGCTGTTCCTGCGGCATCAGGGCGCGCAGGTCACCGTCTCTGACGTGCGCAGCGCCGAGGCGCTGGCGAAGGAAATTCCCGCGCTCATTGACGAAGGGATCGCCGTCGAGGCCGGCGGCCACGGCCTCCTCACGTTCCGCCGCCAGGATCTGATCGTGGTCAGCCCCGGCGTTCCCGTGGATACGCCGGAGCTGGTCCAGGTGCGGAAGTTCGGCCTGCCCATCATTGGCGAGGTGGAACTGGCCGCCCACTATCTCCGCGGCAAAGTGCTGGCCATCACCGGCTCCAACGGCAAAACCACCACCACCAGCCTCTGCGGCGAGATCCTCGAGGCGGCAAAACTGCCCACCCAGGTGGGCGGCAATATCGGCGTGCCCGTCATCGCGCTGGTCGAGGCATCGCGTGACGATGGCTGGTCGGTTCTCGAAATTTCGAGTTTTCAGCTCGAGACAACCGAGATCTTCCGTCCCCAGATTGCCGTCATCCTCAACATCACCCCCGACCACCTCGACCGCCATGGCACCTTCGAGAACTACGCCGCCGCCAAGGAGCGCATCTTCGCCCGCCAGACCGCCGAGGATGCCCTGGTGCTGAACGCCGACGACGATGTCGCCTCCCGAGCTGCGGCCCGGGCGCCCTCGCGCGTCTTCTGGTTCAGCCGCAGGCGCGTCGTCCGCCAGGGAGCTTTCGTCCACCAGGGCGTCATCACCTTTCGCGCTTCGGAGCAGTCCGCGCCGGAGCCGATTCTCAAAGTCGAAGAGATTCCCCTCAAGGGCGGCCACAATGTCGAGAATGTCCTCGCCGCTGTCTGCGCCGCGCGCCTGGCCGGTGTCGAGCCCGCGACCATTCGCCAGGCGGTGATGGCC
>JBAUZR010000076.1:0-2245 GCA_049585375.1 Acidobacteriaceae bacterium | reverse complement strand
CTGCGGGGCAGCGGCAATCCGAAGTGCTCGTAAGCCAGCCTGGTAGCCATGCGGCCTCTTGGGGTTCGATCTAAGAATCCGATTTGGATTAAGAAGGGTTCGTAGACCTCTTCTAAGGCGTCCTCTTCTTCGGCTAAGGTTGCGGCTAAGGTTCCTAAGCCGACGGGGCCACCGTCGTATTTCTCGATGATGGTCAGGAGTAAGCGGCGGTCGAGTTCGTCGAAGCCGTGGGCGTCGACCTCTAACATCTTGAGGGCGTCGCAGGCGGTGGGGCGGTCGATCTTGCCCTGAGCGCGGACCTGGGCGAAATCTCTGACTCGCCGCAGTAGGCGATTGGCAATGCGCGGAGTTCCACGGGAGCGCATGGCGATCTCGGCGGCTCCATCTTCGGTGATGGGGATGGAGAGGACTTCGGCGGAGCGCTTCACAACGAAGCGCAACTCGTCGTCGGTATAGAACTCCAGACGCAGCAGGATGCCGAAGCGCGAGCGGAGCGGCGACGAGAGGAGGCCGGGGCGAGTGGTGGCGGCGACGAAGGTGAAGGGGCGGATTTCCATGACGTGGGTGCGCGCGGCGGGACCCTGGCCGATGATGATGTCGAGCTTGTAGTCCTCGAGGGCGGTGTAGAGCTTTTCTTCGAGGACGGGCTGGAGGCGGTGGATCTCGTCGAGGAAGAGGACCTGGCGCTCGCGCAGGTTGGTGAGGATGGCGGTAAGGTCGCCTTGGATCTGGAGTGCGGGGCCGGAGGTCTGCTGGAAGCCGACGTCGAGCTCGTTGGCAATGATGGTGGCGAGGGTGGTTTTGCCGAGGCCGGGGGGACCGAAGAGGAGGACGTGGTCGAGGGCTTCGCCGCGGGAGCGGGCGGCTTCGAGCGCGATGGCGAGTTGTTCTTTGGCTTTGGTCTGGCCGATGAATTCCTGAAGGCGGCGGGGGCGGAGCTTGAGCTCGAAGGAGTTCTCATCGTCGGCGCGGGCAGCGGAGACGAGGCGCTCGGGGTCGTCGGTGGGGCGGGGCATTTCAACTTGAGTGTATAGGTAAAGGACGAATGGAGTTCCCCTGGACATGCATGCACCACAGAGGACACGGAGAGCGCAGAGATACAGCGCGAATCGCCGCGCTAGAAGTTCAAACCGATGCTGGGGTGGGCGCTGGTGCCACCGATTTTGAGGGGGACCTGGGTGCCGGCGCCGTCTTTGGCGAAGAACGGGTCGACGGGTTTGAGGAGCCAGGATTTCCAGCCGGTGACCATCTGGGAGACGTGGGCGTCGAGGCGTGCCTTGCCGGTGAAGTCGAGATTCTGATTGGTAATGTTGTAGGTTCCCTGGAGGGCGACCTCGGCGCCAGGGACGCGGTAGTTGAGGGTGGGCAGGGTGATTTCGCCGCCGCCGAGGGTGAAGTTGCCGCGCATTTCTGAGGCGACGTCGGCGGCCGTTGCGGCCTGATTGTTGCCATTCTTCAGAGCGTCGCCTTCCTGCTGGGCAGTTTTCGGATGGCCTTGGCCGCGGAGGCTGAGCTCATCGACCTTGCTCTGGATTTTTGGATCGGGGAAATGGATGTCGATGAGCTGGAAGCTGCCTTTGAGGCGGAGTTTCTTCGGGACTTCCTCCGGGCCGGGGGGCAGATCGAACTGGGTATGGAGGGTGACCTGACCGTTCATGAGAGGCTGGGGAGCTTTGTCGGCGAGGTAGAGAAGGTCCTGAATATTGCCTGGGTCGACGGTGACGTCGAGGCGGATGTCGCGGCCCTGGACGTTGGGCATGCGGACGATTTCGCCTTTGGCGATGATGTGGGTGTGGCGGAGCCAGGCATCGACGGGCTGCAGCCAGGTATCGCCGTTGGTGCCGTCGACGATGGCGTGGAATTTGGTGTTGAGCGGCAGGGCGTGGTTGGCGATGTCGAGAGAGAAGTTGGGGGTGGTGGTCTCTCCGTCGACGGTGATGTTGTCGAGCTGGCCCTGGTAGCTGCCGGTAGAGGCGAGCATGCCTCCGATGCCCTTGATGGAGTTGAGGTCGGCGTGGCTGAAGGAGTAGGTGCCGCGAACGCTGGTGTCGCCGGGGGAGTCGGCGTTGAAGGGGCCGAAGTCGCCGGAGGAGTCGATGTTGCCAATGGGTCTGGGATTGACCAGGGTGGCGTGGAACTTCATCGGCTGTCCGGCGGCGACGGATTTCAGGACCAGCCTGTGAATGACGAAGTTGAGCGGGACCTTGTTGGGCTTGCCGTTTTCAATGACAAGGGTGGCCTGGTC
>JBAUZR010000075.1:0-7975 GCA_049585375.1 Acidobacteriaceae bacterium | reverse complement strand
GGCTACATGCTTTTGTGGCAATTATTCAGGCGTACATTTTCATGCTGCTGGCCACGATTTATGTAGGTGAAGCGACCGCGCACGTGGAGGCGGACATTTAACAGAAATTTCCACCGGAGCCTCGCTTCCACTCCGGCTTCGGGAAAAGCCGTTCAGCGTGAGGGGGCCAGCACGGTGAGCCTCAACCACCCACTGGCGGCAATCTTACGGAAGCAGGAGAAAGCAATGCGTACACTGCAATACATGTTCATGGCCATGGCCGCGCTGTTGATGGCGACCCCGGCTTTTGCTCAGGCGGCTGGCAGCAGCGCCGGCCCGAGCTGGGTACCCATCGGCGCAGGCATCGGCATGGCCATCGCCTCCGGACTGTGCGGACTGGGACAGGGCCGCGCCGCCGGCTCAGCCGCGGAAGCGGTCGCCCGCAACCCGGGAGCCCGCGCCGCCGTTCAGCTCTTCCTCGTTCTCGGGCTGGCCTTTATGGAATCCTTGGCCCTGTTCACCTTCGTCATCATCATCATGAAGGTGAAGTAGTCTCCTCCCGGAACAGAAAAACTCCCTGCCGTGGCAGGGAGTTTTTCTTTGTGCCGGACCCTTAGTTCTGCTGCAGCGACTTCAGATAATCGCTAAGGTTGGCGATCCGCTGCTGCTCCTGCGCGCCGGGCGCCGCCGCGCCTCTTGCCATCGAGCGCAGAGCCGGACCCCACACCGGCATGTCCTGCGAGCCGTGCGCCGAGGTTTCGATGCCGAACTGCAGCACCGAGACGATGTGCGAATCGGGGAACCGGCCCCCGTTGTCCTTCGCCAGGGTCGTCAGGTCGGTGGGCTGGGCTTTCATCGCGGACGCGGCGGGCCCATTCCCCCGGCCGTCCACGCCGTGGCAAACCGCGCAGTAGGTGCTGTACATCTGTTTCCCGGAGGCCGCCGAAGTCGGCTTGATGGGCACTTCCTTGATTTGAGTTGTCTGGGCTATCCCGAAGGCGGCGGTCGCGAGCAACCCCGCCACGAATGCAACGTGGATTCGATTCGGCATAAAACCCTCCTTTCCGGGATTTAATGCTCCTCTCCGGAGGCAACGACTGTATGTGATGGCGGGCACAGGGACATCCTGACGGTAACCTCTCTGGTGCGCGTCAGTGCAGACCTGAAGCCAGTCCGGAAGAGCCCGATAATCATGTGCCTGCGGAACTCTGTAGCCGGATCCCGGTGCCGTCTGGTACAAAGGTTCAACGCCGCAGCCCCGTCGCCCCCCGGCGCCCTGCTCCCTCGTTCTTCAGCGCGGTCAGAAGTTCAATGTGGGTCCCTCATCTCCAGGAGGCGAACATGCATTCTGATCTGTCTCGTCGTACATTCTTCCGCATCGCTGCCGGCGCAACCGCCGCGGCGACGGTTCCCCTGCTCAGCGAACCGCAGATGGCCCGCGCTCAGCGGATCCGCGTCCACCACGAAATGCCTCCCGGCGCAGTGCGCATCGACTCCAACGAGAATCCTCTGGGCCCCTGCAGCGGCGCCTGCGCGGTTATGACCAGCCTGATTCCTGAAGGCGGCCGCTACGACGACGATCTGACCGAGAAACTCAAAAGCACCTTCAGCGCCCAGGAAGGTCTGAAGGACGGCTACGTGCTGGCCTATGCCGGTTCCACCGAGCCGCTGAATTATTCCGTCCTCGCCTTCACCTCTCCGGAGCGCAGCTATGTAACCGCCGACCCCGGCTACGAGGCCGGCATGTACGCCGCTACCGGCATCGGCGCCAAAGTGATCAAGGTGCCGCTCACAAAGGACCATGCGCACGACGTGCGCGCCATGGTCGCCGCCGACCCCAGGGCCGGTCTGCTTTACATCTGCAATCCGAATAATCCGACCGGGACCATTACCAGCCGTGCCGACATCGAATACGCGTTGGCCAACAAGCCGCAGGGCTCGATTCTGCTGGTGGACGAAGCCTATATCCACTTCTCCGATGCCACCCCGTCGATCGATCTGGTCAAAGCGGACAAGGAATTGATTGTGCTGCGGACGTTCTCAAAGATCTATGGCATGGCCGGGTTGCGCTGCGGTCTGGCCATCGGACGGCCCGATCTGCTGGCGAAGGTCCAGAAGTTCGGCTGGAACTTCATGCCGATTCTGGCGGTGGCCGCGGCAACCAGCAGCCTGCAGGTGCCGGATCTGGTCGCCGAACGGCGCAAAATCAACACCGACATTCGAACCGACGTCTTCTCCTGGCTCACCGCCAATAACTACCAGTTCATCCCCTCGCAGACGAATTGCTTTATGCTCAATGCCGGGCGGCCGGGCAAAGAGGTGATGACGGCCATGGCGCAGCGCAATGTCTATATCGGGCGGGTGTGGCCCATTATGCCGAACTGGGTGCGCATCACCGTGGGGACCCGCAGCGAAATGGATCAATTCCAGCAGGCGTGGAAGGAAGTAATGAACGGACCGACCACCGCGTTTGCAGTGCCGGACGCTGACGCCGCGCGAATCGCCCGGCTCGGCACGGGCGATCTGCCACCCCAGGTGCGTGATCGGATTGCGGCTGTCTGAAGTCTGAAACGACGGCTCTCGCCGCTCAGCGGGAGGCGGTGTTCAACACCGGTGCCGGAGCCGCGGCGGGCATGGGCTGGCTCACCGACGAGTAAGTCCGCGCAGCGGCCTGCGCCGCCGACAGGACGTTCTGGGGCAAGATGCCCAGAACCAGCGTGGTTGCCGCGGTGAGAAACAGCGCGATCAGCAGCGGCATGGAAGGCCGGGGAACGCTCATCACCGGGGCCGTCTCCGCCGGGCGCGCATAGATGGCCGCGACCACCCGCAGATAATAGAACGCCGCGATGCCGCTGTTGATGAGGCCGATGATGGTCAGCCACACCATGCCGGAATGCAGCGCCGCTGCAAAGACATAGAACTTGCCGAAGAATCCACCGGTGAATGGAATCCCGATAAGCGAAACCAGGAACAGAGTCATGGCGCCGCCCAGCAGTGGCGAGCGGTAAGCCAGCCCGCGGTAGTCGTCGATCTGCGTCAGCCGGTCGTCGTAGCCGCCGGCGTGGCTGATGACCGCCAGAACGCCCACGTTCATCGCTGCGTAGGAGACAGCGTAGAAGCTGGCTGCGGCAACGCCGTCGGCCGACAGCGCCGTGAACGCGACCAGCAGATAGCCGGCGTGGGCGATGGAGGAATAGGCCAGCATCCGCTTCACGTTACGCTGGCGGAGCGCCCCCAGGTTGCCGATGGTCATGGAGAGAACCGCCAGCCACCACAGGATCGGTACCCAATGGGTGTGCAGGAACGGCAGAGCTCCATAGACGATGCGCAGCAGCACCGCAAAGGCGGCTACCTTGGGCCCTGTGGACATGAGCGCGACCACCGGCGACGGCGCGCCTTCATAGACGTCGGGCGTCCACACGTGAAACGGCGCCGCCGACACCTTGAAGCCGAGGCCGATGATAATCATGGCCAACCCGACATACAGGAGCCATTGCGTCTGCGAAGCGGCTGCATGGGCGGCGAGGAAATCGATCCTGGTCGAACCGGTCGCTCCGAAGATCAGCGCGATGCCATAGAGGAAGAATGCCGTCGCGAAGGAGCCCAGCAGGAAATACTTCAGAGCCGACTCCGGACTTTTCGCGCTTTTCCGCCTGAAGCCGGCCATGATGTACGTGGAGATGGAAGAGATTTCGAGGCCGATGAAGATCAGCAGCAGCTCGGTCGCGGAGGTCATGAACATCATGCCCACAGCGGCAAAGAGCATCAGCGCAAAGAGTTCGCCCAAACCCTCGGTGTTGTCGGAGACTGCATCCAGAGTGATCAGAAGTGCTGCCAGCACGATGCCGGCGATCAGCACGTGGAAGAAGATGCTGAAGGCGTCGGTGCGGACAACGTCGTAGTAAGCGGTCCCCGGCGGCAGCGAATATTGCCACAGGCTCGCGGCCAGCGCGGCCAGTGCGCCCAGCACCGCCAGCCAGCCGAGGGATTTGCGGCTCGTCCCCCTCGCCATCGTGGCATCGACCAGCATGACCAGAATTCCGGCGACGGTAAGGACAATCTCCGGCAGAATGCGCAGGGCGTTCATGGCTTCTCCGTTCCCACTGCCGCCGGAACCGCGGCGCGCAGGGCAGCCGAGGGAACAGCGCGGCTTGCCGTTACACTGGCCGGATTCGCCAGGCCAGACATCGCTCCATCAATGGCTTTGATCCAGTAGGGCGAGAGAACGCCCATCGCGAGCATCAGCACCGCCATCGGCCACAGGGTGAAGTGCTCGCGCGCGGTCAGGTCTATGCTTACGCGATTCACCACCAGCGACGAAGGCTGGCCATAGAAAATGCGCTGCACCATCCACAGCATGTAGGCCGCGCTCAGGATCACGCCCAGTGTCGCTACTCCCACCCAGGCCGGATGCACCGGGAAGCTGCCGCTGAGCACCAGGAACTCGCCCACGAATCCGTTCAGAAGCGGTAGCCCGACCAGCGCCAGCGCGGTGATGACATACAGCGTCGCCAGCATGGGCAGCTTTCCTGCCAGGCCGCCGTACAGGGACATGTCGTACGTCCCATAGCGCTCATAGAGGAAGCTGACCAGCACCAGCAGGGCGCCGCCGGTGATTCCTTCGTTCAGCGTCTGGAAGACGGCCCCGTTCAGGCCTGTAAGCGCGAAGCAGAAGATGCCGAGGATGCAGAAGCTGAGATTGCCCAGGATCGAGTAGGCGACCAGGCGCTTCATATCGGACTGTGCCAGAGCCAGCAGCGCACCGTAGAGAATGCCGATCACCGCGAGTGCGATCATCAGCGGCGCGATGGCCCGCGACTGTGCGGGAAACAGTCCCAGGTTGAAGCGAAAAATCGAGTAGAGGCCGAGCTTGCCGGCGACCACCATGGCCATCGCCGTCGGCGCTTCCTGGATCACGTCGGCGAGCCAGCCGTGCAGCGGAAACACCGGGACTTTCACGGCAAACGCGACCAGGAAAGCCAGTGAAGCCCATCCCAGCGCCGCAGCGCTCACGCCGAGGCTGCCTGACGCCAGCAGGCTCTGCAATTGGTCGAACTCAAAGGTCCCCGCCTTCGCATAGAGCCACAGAATCGCCACGAGAAACAGCGCTGAGGGCAGGAACGTATAAATGAAGAACTTGATGGCAGCCTGGCGCCCGTGGTTCGGACCGAACATGGCAATCAGGATGGCCATCGGTACCAGCGACAGCTCCCAGAATCCGTAATAGAGGATCATGTCCAGCGCCACGAAGACGCCGATCATCGCCGTCTGCTGCAGCAGAAACAGGAAATAGAACTCCTTGGTCCGCGTCTCGATCGCGCGCCATGAGACCAGCACTCCGATGGGGGCGAGGAATGTCGTCAGCAACACCAGCCACAGCGAGAGGCCGTCTACACCCAGGTGGTAGCGAATCGACGGGCTGGCGATCCAGGCGTCGTTCTCGACGAACTGGAAACCGTGCTGGGCGTAGTCGAAATGCGCCGGCAGATGCAGGGAGAGCCCAAACGTAAGCAGCGTTACCAGCAGCGTAAAAACCTGAATGACGCGGCCCCGGCGCGGCAGCAGGGCCACCACCAGCGCACCCCCGGTGGGCACCAGGGTGATCAGCGTCAGGATGCGGTCAGTCAGCACAGTTCCCTTCCTCGTCCCTCTCTAGCGCGGCACAAACTGCGCAATCCATCCAAAATAAGTAGCCGCCAGCAGCAGCGCCGCGAACAGTGCGAGCCATCCCGCATACGAGCGGATATTGCCGGACTGAATCCGCGCTACGAGCGCGCCGAGTCCCTGTGCGGAGTAGCCGGCCACCAGTCCGCCGCCATCGATCACGCCACGATCGATCAGAACGCCCAGAATCCAGCGCGCCAGGAAAAGCACCGGCGCCACAATCACCGCACCATACAGTTCGTCAACCCAGTATTTGTTGACGATGAGCGCGTACAGGCCGCGCATCTGATGCGCCAGCCGATCGGCCGCACCGGGACGCATGTAGTACATCCAGTGCGCGACAAACCAGCCGGCCAGCGCCACCAGCGTGGAGACCAAAGCCAGCAGAAGCTCAATACCCTTGGCCCCGGCCGGCGATTGATTCGGCAGATGCGGCGCACCCGTCGCCAGAGCCACCGCGGTTTGTTCGTAATTCAGGTGGACAGCCCTGACTGCCGGCGCCAGGAAATGCGCGAACCAGTTGCTGCCGCCCAGGCCCTCCGGCCATCCCATCCAGCCGCCGATCACGGAGAGGATCGCCAGAATGATGAGCGGGATCAACATCACCCTGGGGCTCTCGTGGACGCCATGCCCATGGCTGTGGCTGTGCGGATCGGCCTCCAGCACCAGCTTCGTATCCGAGCGCGCGTGCACCGCCGCACCATGCTCCTCCAGTTCCGCTCGGCTCTCGCCGAAGAAGGTCATGTACCAGAGCCGGAACATATAAAAGGATGTGAAACCGGCGGTGATCAGTCCGACCGCCCAAAGAATTTTGCCGCCGTTCGGCGAGACAAAAGCCTGGTAAAGAATTTCGTCCTTGCTGACGAAGCCTGCCAGCGGCGGGAATCCCGAGATGGCGAAGACCGCTGCCGTCATGGTCCAGAAGGTGACGGGGATCTTCTTCCGCAGGCCGCCCATCACGCGCATATCCTGCTCGCCGCCCAGCGCGTGGATCACCGAGCCCGCGGCCAGGAAGAGCAGCGCCTTGAAGAAGGCGTGCGTTACAAGGTGAAAGATGCCGGCGGAGTAAGCGGCCACGCCGCAACCGAGGAACATATAGCCGAGCTGCGAGACCGTCGAATAGGCCAGCACACGCTTGATGTCTGTCTGCGCCATGCCGATGGTCGCGGCAAAGAAGGCTGTGGCTGTTCCGATGATGGCCACGGTGGCCAGCGCGACCGGCGCGCGATCGAAGAGTATGTGCGTGCGCGCAATCATGTAAACGCCTGCCGTCACCATGGTCGCCGCATGGATCAGCGCGGAGACCGGGGTGGGGCCTTCCATGGCGTCGGGCAGCCAGACGTACAGCGGAATCTGCGCGGATTTGCCGGTGGCGCCCAGCACCAGAAACAGCGCAATCGCGGTCAGAAAGCCGGCGCCCTGCCACTCCGGATGCATCGCGACACTATTGAAGATCGTGCTGAAGTTCAGCGTCCCGAAGTGCGCGATCAGCAGAAACATGGCCAGCAGAAAGCCGAAGTCGCCAATGCGGTTGACGATGAAGGCCTTCTTACCGGCGTTCGCGGCTGAGTCGCGGTTGTAGTAGAAGCCGATCAGCAGATACGACGCAAGGCCCACGCCCTCCCAGCCCACGAACATCAGCAGGAAGTTCTCTGCCAGCACCAGGGTGAGCATGAAGAAGAGGAAGAGATTCATGTAGGCAAAGAAGCGCCAGTACCCTTCCTCTTCGGCCATGTAGCCGACAGAATAAACGTGGATCAGGAAGCCGACGCCGGTGACGACGCAGAGCATCACCAGGGTGAGCTGATCGAGCTGGAAGGAGAAATTGGCGTGGAACGCGCCCGAGGCGATCCAGGTCCCGTAAGTCTCCACATGCGGCAGGGTCAGCGAGCCGAAGCGCACAACGATCGCCGAAACCCAAAGGGCCGGCAGCAGCGAACCAATCAGGGCTATTGCCGTCACCACCTGTTTGGGCGCACGGCGGCCCACGAGACCGTTCACCAGGAACCCGGCGAAGGGGATGATCGGGATGAGCCAAAGGTGAAGGTCGGTCATAGTTTCATCAGGTCGATCTGGTCGACGTTGAGTGTGCTGCGCGCCCGGAAGATAGCGATGATGATGGCGAGCCCCACCGCGGCTTCCGCGGCGGCTACCACCATGACGAAAAATACGAAGATCTGCCCGCTCACCTGATGCCACTCGTGAGCGAAGGCGACGAAGGTCAGGTTCACCGCGTTCAGCATCAGCTCAATCGACATGAAGACGGTGATGATGTTGCGCTTAATGAGAAACGCAGCTACGCCGATCGAGAAGAGAATCGCACTGAGGACGA
>JBAUZR010000074.1:0-3788 GCA_049585375.1 Acidobacteriaceae bacterium | reverse complement strand
GGTACAACCGGAGCGAGGCGCGGCTGATCGAGCCGGATGTGGCGTTTGTGAAGCGCGGCGACGAATGGGTTGTGGTGATGAACGAAGAGGATCTGCCGACGCTGCGGCTGAACCAGGGCTATCGGCGGCTGCTGACCCAGGACGGCGCCGAGAAGGACGTGAAGGACTACGTCAAGGAGCGGTATCGCTCGGCGCTGCAGCTGATGCGGAATATTGAGCAGCGGAAGAACACGATCCTGAGAACCTGTGAATCCATCGTGCGGCGGCAGACGGAGTTCCTGGAAAAGGGTGTGGACGCGATGAAGCCGATGATGATTAAGGAGGTCGCTGAGGAGATCGGCGTGCATCCTTCAACGGTGAGCCGGGCGGTTTCGAGCAAATACGTTCATACGCCGCAGGGAGTGTACGAGCTGCGCTTCTTCTTCTCGGAAGGCGTGAACGGGCCGGAAGGCGCGGGAACGCCGCTGATGCTGCTGAAGCGCAAGGTAAAGAAGCTGATCGAAGAGGAGGATGCGCGCAAGCCGCTGACCGACGATCAGATTGCGCAGATGCTGCAGGGGCAGGGCATCGACGTAACCCGACGGACCGTGGCAAAATACCGCGAAGACCTGCGGATTCCGAGCACGCACCAGCGCCGCGTTCGCGGCTGACGCAATTCCCGACTGACAACACGGCAATTCCCCAGGGAAAGGAGCTTTCCATGCAGGTTGAGTACACCGGAAGGCAGGTGAGCATCACCCCGGCGCTGCGCCGGATTGGGGATGAAGGCATTGAGCGCATTGAGAAACTGCTGCCGAAGGTGGTAGCGGCGCATATCGTTCTGACCTCAGAGAAGTACCGCAAGACCGCCGACGTATCGGTGCAGATGCGGGCGGGGAAGATTGTAGGTTTCGCCGAGTCGAACCAGATGGACCAGGCTCTGCGAGAAGCGCTGGAGCGAGCGGAAACCCAGGCGATCAAGTATCGGAAGCGGCAGACTGCGATCAAGCGGCAGCCCAAGGAAGAGAAGCAGCAGAACGAGGTGCTGGCGCCACGGTCGCGGAAGGCGAGCCGTTCCCATCCGGAGCCGGAGGAGAACCCGGTGGCCGATGCGATCGCGGCGGCGAAGGCCAACGGCAAGCGGGCAGGGCGGACGATGGTGCCGGTGACGGTGCATACCTTTCCGGCGACGCGGCCGATTCCGGAGCCGCACATCGTGCGGTCGGCGGACTCGGTGGCGATGCGGCCGATGACCATCGAGGAGGCGGTAAAGGAAGCCGAATTCCGCGACCGGGATGTGTTTGTCTTCCGGAATCCAGCCGGCACTGTGTGCGTGCTGCACCGGAAGCGGGACGGGAAGATGGAGTTGATTGAGGCGCCTTAAGGGCAGCTGGTCGCCAGTCGCCGGTAGCGAAGCGAGGATGCCACCCCCCGGGGTGGCATCTTTTTTGCTAAGTACTTTGTTTGCTGGTAAGTACGAGGAATTTTTGGGGGCTCCAAACGGTTTGTATCGGGAAACAGGGTAGATTTTGAGGCCTCCAAAATCGGGAGCGGGGTACACGGTGGAGGGTGCGGGCTGGAAACAAGGTAGTTGTTCAGGGGCCCCAAAACGAGCGGACAGCGGACAGCGGTTCGTGTGAGCGGCCGCGTTCGATTTGACGAATTGGGGTGGTGGGAGCCATTTGGCAAAGGAAAAGGCCGCCTTTGGGCGGCCCTTTTCTGTATCTACCCCTCTATTATCAGAATACCAAGTTTGGACAGGTTTACTGCCAATTTTAACTGTATATAAAGACATTTGAATCAATGGATACGCGGTCGTACCGTTACCTTTTGGACTTGACACGTTTTCCACAGGCGGTGCCGTTCACCTACCGGGCGCGTTCCCAACAGCAACCGCAGATCCTTCCGTTTCGCGGTGCGAACCGTCAGGATGACAGCGCCGGAGGAGGCTGAGGCGACCGAGGAGGGGTCAGAGTGGTTTCCCGACCTTAGTGCACCGACTGGGGCGGAGGGTTCGCGGGAGGCTGGCCCTGGCTGGCGGGGGGGACGATGCCGTTCATGCGGAGGTACTCGACCATCTGGCCGTAGTGATCGTTGGCGTGCCAGAGGACGAAGGTTGCAAGGGCGAGGCGCGTGTTCATGGAGGGGATGGGTGGGTGGGGAACGGGGCTGAGAAGATTCTGTGTGGTGATGGTGGCGAGGGCTTTGTGTCCCAGGGCGAAGGAGTCCTTCAGATACTGGAGGATTTGCGCTTTGGTCCGGAGGTTGTCAGGGCCGTTGCCGGCGCCGGCGAGCGAGACGCCGGGAGGTGGGTCCTGCCCGAGGATGATGCTGTAAAAACCGAAGTTGGCAGTGGCGACGTGCGAGACCTCGAGGGCGAAGGTGCGGACACCGGCGAAGTTGCCGCCTGACGGGGCGAAATCGTACTTGTCGGCGGGCATGGCTTCGGCGGCAGAGACGAACTGCTTCTCAACCGCGGTGAGCTGGGCGTCGAGGACGGCCGCGAGGGTAGGCGATGGCGTAGCGGGTGTTTGGGCCGAAACGGCGGGTGCGGCGAGGGTGAGGGCGAGAAGGATCGAGGGGAGGGCGCGTGAGGATCGCATACGTCATCAGGATGACGCGCGGGAGGCGGGCGCAAAGGTCCACTTAGAGTGCGGTTGGGAGATACCACCCGGGGTTAATCGGCGGGGGTACGCTGATTTTCGGGTGTGGGGATCCGTCTCCGCGGCTGGCCGAACCTTCCATGTCCGGGAGCCAGTCGTATCAAGAGGGTAAACAGAAAGAGCTTCCATATGAGACTTCTACAGCCACGCCCTCGTCTCTTCCCTCGGCCTTAGCGAAAAATTCATCGTTGAAAGAGGGCGTCTGCATCATGCGGTCCAATTACCCGCAGTTCCTGCAGGAAATTACCCCATCCATCCTTCTCCACAAGTCTCATCTGCGGACATTGATTGCACTCGGCTGCGCATCCTGGCTCGGCATCGCCCTTTTGGGCTGCGGCTCATCAGGAAATTCGCTCGGGGGGGTGGTGGCGGGAACCGCGAATCCTCAGGTGGCGAGCTACACCGTCCAGACCGACAGTGAGGCTACAGTAACCATCGCTTTCGGAAAGACGACGGCCTACGGTCTGGAAACAGCAGCGCGTTTTGCGCCGGCCGCCGGAACCGTCAGCATGTATGTGGCCGGCATGCAGGCAAATACTCTCTATCACATGCAGGCGACTGTGCAGTACGCGGATGGGCGCGTTGTCACGGACGTGGATCATACATTCACGACGGGCGCCTACAACCCCGAAGCATATCCGGCCGTGAGCGCGGCCACCATGGCGGGCCAGACCCCTCAGGCCGGAATCGAAATGCTGAACGCCCCCGCTGCGGCGATGGGCATCTACGCTGTCGATCTTTCCGGGAATGTGATTTGGGGCTATGACCCGGGCGACATCGGTGGTTCGGACTGGTACGCGCCCAAGCTGCTACTGAACGGCGACTTTATCGCGCTCGCGTCCACAGGCTCTTCCCAGTCGCTGACCGTACCCTACCTGCCGACCAACGCCAACCTGGTCAGGGAATTTGATCTCGCTGGGAATACGATCAGGCAAATCACCATGGACCAGTTGAATTACGAACTGGCGGCGAAGGGATACAACCTCCAGTTGCTGGTGTTCTCGCACGACGTCACGGTGCTTCCTGACGGCCATTGGCTGGTGTTGGCCACCCTGGAGAAGAGTGTGGTGCTGAACGGTGCCACCACTCCGACGAACGTTCTGGGCGACGCGATTGTCGACCTGGATGCCAATCTGCAACCGGTCT
>JBAUZR010000073.1:0-2063 GCA_049585375.1 Acidobacteriaceae bacterium | reverse complement strand
ATGCAAAGCTCCTCGCGTGACGATGTCGCAGCACCGATCCTCGTTCGCGGTAGGCTGGAGAAATGACGCGCCGCCGCTGGATTGCCGATACCTGGGATGAGGCGACAGCCTCGCTGAGCGGAACGCAGGCCGAACACCTGATTCGCGTGCTCCGCGCGCAGGCGGGTATGGAGTTCGACATCGTGGCGGGCGGCCACGTATGGCATGCCGTGATCGCCGGCATCACCGGCGACAGCGTTCGCTTCAATCTGCTCGCCGAAGCGCAGGCCGATCCCGCACTGCCGGTCACTCTGCTGCTGTCGGTCTACAAATTCGATCGCATGGAATGGGCCATCGAGAAAGTCACGGAGCTGGGAGCGGACCGGATTGTGCCGATGATTGCCCGGCGGAGCGAGAAGCATCTGGCCCAGGCCGCGGCCGGGCGCGCCGAACGGTGGAGGCGGGTTGCGCTCGAGGCGTCGAAACAGTCGCGCCGCTCCGATGTCCTGCAGGTTGACAATCCTCTGTCTCTGAAAGAGGCCTTGCGGCAGGAGGAAAAGGCGGTCCGGCTGGTACTGGCGGAGCAGGAGCGCTCGACGACGCTGCATCAGGCCATCAGCGATGCGCTGGCGGCGTCTGGCGATGAGGCCCCGGCCCTTCGCATGGCCATCGGGCCGGAAGGCGGATGGACTGCGGAAGAGGAAGCGATGTTCGATGCGGAGAACTGGAAGCCGGTTAGCCTGGGGCCGCGCATCCTCCGCGCGGAGACGGCTGCCATCACCGCGATGGCGGTGGCTGCGGCCCTTCTGGAGTAACGCGGGTCGGCGCTGTTACGAGAAAATCTCTTTCACCTTTTCGAAGATACCGCGCGACGCCGGCGTATTCTCCACGGTGACCGTCTCCCCGAGCTCCCGCAGCAGTTCCTTCTGCGATTTGGTGAGCTTCATGGGAGTCCTTACTACCACCTGGGCGATCAGATCCCCGCGGCCATATTCGTTCAGATGGGGAACGCCTTTGCCGCGGATGCGAAACTCCTGCGCGCTCTGCGTGCCTTCCGGGATTTTGAGTTTGGTGATGCCGTCCAGGGTGGTCAGGCTGATCTCAGCGCCCAGCGCCGCCTGCGAGAACGAGATGGGGACGACACAGTGGAGATCGTTGCCTTCCCGATCGAAAAACTTGTGATGTTTGACCTTCAGCACGATGTAGAGGTCGCCCGCGGGTCCGCCAAAGCGGCCCGTGTCACCTTCGCCCTGGTAGCGGATGCGGGTGCCGTCTTCCACGCCGGCCGGAATGCTGACCGAGATCTCGTGCTGGCGCTCCACGCGTCCCTCTCCGCGACAGGTGCTGCAGGGATCGGTAATCACCGAGCCTGCGCCGCCGCAGGCGCTGCAGGTGCGGGCGATCGAGAAGAATCCCTGCTGGTAACGAACCTGTCCGCGGCCCTGGCAGTGAGGACAGGTAGAAGGCCCGCGCCCGGTGGCGGTACCCGTCCCGCGACAGTCCTTGCAGGCTTCCATACGGCGAATCGTGACCTTGGTTTCCTTACCAAAGACGGCTTCTTCAAATTCAAGAGTCAGATCGTGGCGGACGTCGCGGCCCTTCTGCACGCGCGAGGTGCGCCGGCCGTTTCCACCCATATTGAACATTTCGCCGAAGAGGTCGCCAAAGATGTCGCCGATGTCCTGGGTCCCAAACGGGCTGCCATCAAATCCGCCAGTGGCGCCCAGGCCGGCATGACCGTAGCGATCGTAGGCGGCGCGCTTCTGTGGATCACTGAGCACCTGGTAGGCTTCACTGCACGCTTTGAAACGCTCCTCGGACTCAACGTCGCCAGGATTGCGGTCCGGGTGATGCTGGAGGGCCAGCCTGCGATACGCCGTTTTCAGCTCCTGGTCGGTAGCTGTGCGAGAGACGCCAAGGACTTCGTAGTAATCGGCTTTAATCACGTTTTCAGTTCTGCTCATGCTTCCTTTTGCTCGGCGTTATTGGCAATCCGGACCAGCGCGGGGCGCAGCAGACGGTCCCGGATGCGATAGCCGCGACGTACTTCCTCGACTACCTGATGATCGGGGACGTCGTTGCGC
>JBAUZR010000072.1:0-2213 GCA_049585375.1 Acidobacteriaceae bacterium | reverse complement strand
GGGGAATCCGGCCACCGCGCCGGCTGAACGCTGCCGGCGCAGGTGGAAGGAAGCCGAGCCGGGACTGCCCATGGCAGCCGGTGGAGGTACCACATGCCTCTGTACGCAGAACGTCCGCCTCTGCCCTCCGAAGACAAGCGCTGGAGAATTGTGAATGGCACGATGCGCAAGCATGGCTATTCGCGCAATGCGCTCATTGAGACTCTGCACACGGTGCAGTCCTCGTTTGGCTTTCTGGATGAGCCGTCCATTCGATTCGTAGCGCAATCGCTGCGGGTGCCGCTGAGCCAGGCGTATGGGGTGGTGACGTTCTACCACTTCTTCAGCCTGAAGCCGCCTGGCAAACACACCTGCACGGTTTGCACCGGAACTGCCTGCTATATCAAGGGGTCGGACAAGCTGGTGGCGCAGACCGAGAAGCTGCTGCATATCCATGCGGGGCAGACGACGCCGGACGGCGAGGTGTCATTCACGACCGCGCGCTGCGTGGGCGCCTGCGGGCGCGCGCCGGTGGTGCTGCTGGATGGTGAACTTTCCGGACAAATGGATGGGCTGCAGCTGGCGCAGCAGCTGGAAAGGTGGACCCAGCAATGAACGCCGAGGAACTGGAGCAGATTGCCACCGCACAGGTGGAAGAGCGGGAGCAGTACGAATACCAGGTGAACGTGTGCATGGGGACCGGCTGCCTGTCGCAGCACAGTGATCGGGTAAAAGCCGCCATCGAGAAGGAGGCGGACGGTTGTGGAAAGAAATGCCATGTGCGCCGCACCGGCTGTATGGGATTGTGCGCGGCCGGCCCCATGGTGCTGGTGGAACCGAGCGAGACGCGTTACGGGCACGTGCACGAGGGGGATGCGAGGGAAGTGGTGGCGTCGCTCGGTGGGGAACCAGTGGCGCGGCTCGACCCCGATCTGGGCGGATACTTTGAGGGCCAGCATCATGTGGTGCTGGAGAACTCCGGGCACATCGATCCGGAGAAGATCGAAGAGTACGTGGCGCGCGGCGGCTATGAGGCGCTGGTAAAGGCGCTGACAGACATGTCCCCGGCTTCAGTGATTGAGCAGATCGCGAAAAGCGGGTTGCGGGGGCGCGGAGGTGGCGGGTATCCCACGGGGCTGAAGTGGGACACGGTCGCCAAGGTCAAAGGCGCGCAGAAATATGTGATCTGTAATGGCGATGAGGGCGATCCGGGAGCGTTCATGGATCGCAGCGTGCTCGAGAGCGATCCGCAGCGGGTGATTGAAGGCATGGCGATCGCGGCCTACGCCATCGGCGCCAGCAAGGGCTACATCTATGTCCGCGCGGAGTATCCGCTGGCGGTGCAGCGGCTGACAGTGGCGCTGCAGCAGGCGCGGCGGCGCGGATTTCTGGGGAACGGGATCTGTGAGACGACGTTCAGCTTCGATATCGATATTCGGCTGGGGGCGGGAGCGTTCGTTTGCGGGGAAGAGACGGCGCTGATCGCTTCGATTGAAGGGAAGCGCGGGACGCCGCGACCGCGGCCACCGTATCCGGCGGTATCGGGGCTGTGGGGCGCGCCGACGCTGATCAATAACGTCGAGACTTTTGCCAATGTAGCGCCTGTGATCCGGCACGGCGGCGAGTGGTTCTCGTCGATGGGGACCGCGCGCAGCAAAGGAACCAAGGTCTTTGCGCTGACGGGAAAAATTCAGCGGACGGGCCTGGTGGAAGTGCCGATGGGGATGACGCTGCGCCAGATCATCTTCGGTATCGGCGGCGGCGTGCCGGACGGCAGGAAGTTTAAGGCAGTGCAGACTGGCGGACCTTCGGGCGGATGTTTGCCCGAGGAGCACCTCGATTTGTCCATCAGCTACGACGCTCTCATCAGCGCCGGTTCCATGATGGGTTCGGGCGGCATGATCGTCATGGACGACACCTCGTGCATGGTATCGGTCGCCCGGTTCTTTATGGAGTTTTGCATGACCGAGTCGTGCGGAAAATGCATTCCGTGCCGCGCCGGGACAGTCCAGATGTTCAATCTGCTGACAAAGATCTGCAAAGGCGAAGGCACACATCGGGATCTGGATCAACTGATCGAATTGTGTGAGGTGGTAGGGGCGACGAGCTTGTGCGGGCTGGGACAGACGGCGCCGAATCCGGTGCTGAGCACGCTGCGCTATTTCAAACATGAGTATCTGGCGCACATTGATGAGAAGCGTTGTCCGGCGGGGGTCTGCGAATTGAGTTCGGCT
>JBAUZR010000071.1:0-4257 GCA_049585375.1 Acidobacteriaceae bacterium | reverse complement strand
GTTGTGGGCGGAGGCAATTTCTTTCGCGGGGTGGCGGAGCAGGCGCGGGAGATGGATCGCGTATCCGCCGATAACATGGGGATGCTGGCGACGGTGATCAATGCGCTGGCTATCCAGGACGCGCTGGAGAAGCAGGATGTGTACTGCCGGGTGATGTCGGCGATCGAGATGAATCAGGTGTGCGAGCCGTATATTCGGCGGCGTGCGATACGGCACCTGGAAAAGGGCCGGGTAGTGATTTTTGCCGCGGGGACGGGGAACCCGTATTTTTCAACGGATACGGCGGCTTCTCTGCGGGCGATGGAAATCAAGGCTGATGTGCTGCTGAAGGCAACCAAGGTTGAAGGCATCTACGATGCCGATCCGGTCATCCGACAGGACGCGGTGAAATTTGAGCAGATTACCTACATGGAAATTCTGCGGCTGGGGTTGAAGGTGATGGATACCACAGCCGTAAGTCTGTGCAAGGACAATAATCTGCCCATGATCATCTTCAATCTGAACCAGCCGGGCAATATCCGCCGAGTGATTTCGGGGGAGAAGGTCGGCAGTCTGGTGACGGCCTGAGCGCACAGCTGCAAATCGTACCCGCTATGGGCGGGGGCTCCCCCGAGGTGAGCGAGACGGCCGGAGCCAACCGGCCGGTGGCGGTGAAGGCGAAGAAAGAACATCTGCCGGCGCTGAGCGGACTGCGGGCGTTTTCGGCGATGAACATCGTGTTCTACCACTTCTGCAATCCGAAGTGGTTCGGGCCGCTCTCTCCGATCGTCGAAAGCGGATACACGTCCGTGAGCTTCTTTCTGATGCTGTCCGGATTTGTGCTGGCGTACAACTACTCGGACCGGGCGCAGAAGGGGCAGCTAAAGGCCAAAAATTTCTGGGTCGCCCGGGTCTCGCGGCTGTATCCCATTTATCTGGTGGCGCTGGTGGTGTCGCTGGGCATGCTGATGGAGGAGTGGCACGCGCGGTCGCACACTCAGTTTGCGTGGGGTGTGATTCTGACGCCGCTGATGCTGCAGGGGTGGAGCCCTTCGCTGTCGACGTTCTGGAACACGCCGGCGTGGACGATGTGCACGGAAGCGTTTTTTTATCTGATCTTCCCCCTGGTAATTTTGTGGAAGCGACCGAAGCATATCGGGCGGCTGTGCGCGATCCTGCTGGGGCTGTGGTGCCTGGGGATGGTGGCACCGAGCCTGTATATGGTGTTCCATCCGGATGGGGTGCTGCATCCGGGGCGATACACCGACGGATTCTGGATGCGGGCTCTGAAATTTACGCCGCCGCCGCATTTGCCGTCGTTTCTGTTTGGGATTGTGCTGGCAGACATCGATTCGCTGATACCGCGCGGAGCGCGGAAGCGGTTTGTGCTGGGCGCGCTGGGGATGGTTGGGATCCTGACGGTGCTGTACTTCGGGAATTATCTGCCGTTTCCGATGATGCACGACGGGCTGATGATGCCGCTGTTCGGCATGGCGGTGCTGGGGCTGGCGGGGCACAACCTGATCGCGCGATTCTTTGGATTCTCTCCTTTTGTGGCGGTGGGGCAGGCCAGTTATTGTCTTTATATTCTGCATTTTAATTTGTGGAATATGATTCATAGCTCGAAGTTTCTGCAGGATACAGGGATGATGCGATTCGATCCCTGGCTGAGCTATGGGCTATTGGTCACGGCGGCGATTTTGGCGATGAAGTGGATCGAGCGACCGGCGCAGCGGTGGATCAAGGGAGTGTTTCTGCCGAGCCGGTAGCCTGGTCGCCTGTTGTCGGTATACGCCTCAGGGCTGAAGCACCTTTTCCCGGAATTCTTTAGTGTTTGTCGCCGCGCGGTTCACGCGGTGCCCATGCCGGCGAGGACGCCGCGCATGTAGGCGAAGCTCTTGCTGACGCCGGGCATGGGATCGTCGGGGTGGACTTCGTATTCCAAGTCGACGAAGCCGGGGTAGCGGATTTCCTGGAGCGCCTGGAAGATTCCGCGAATGGGCATTTTGCCGTCGCCGACGGCGACCTGGCTGGCCTTGTCGTGAAAGTCGGTGAGGTCCTTCATGTGCATGTTGAAGAGGCGGGGGCCGACGGCGTGGATGGCCTCGACAACGTCGGTGCCGGCGCGGACGGTGTGGCCGACGTCGATGCAGCAGCCGATGCGCGGGTCCATCCCTTGAATGTCTTTCAGGACGTCGAGGGGCGAAGGCCAGAGCTTGTCTTCGGGACCGTGGTTGTGGATGGCGAGGCGGATGTCGTACTGCTTCACGAACTGCTCGATGCGGGGAAGATTTGCGGGCGAGGGGTCTCCGGCGACCATGACGGGGATGTTAGCGCGCTTGAGATATTCAAACTGGGCGCGGATGTCGTCGTCGGTGGCCTTCTGAAAGTAAATGGCGCCGGCGGCGTGGAGGCGGATGCCGGCGGCGTGGTAGTCGGCGAGGGCCTGGGCTTCGGCGGCGGGCTCCATGGGGAGGTGGTCTTTGGTGTCCTTCGCGTTGAGGTCGAAGACCTGGAGTTGCTGCATGAAGCCGATGAGCTGGGCGCGGGAGAAATTGCGGAAGGTGTAGCTGGCGAGGCCGAGTTTTACCTCTTTGGCGGGGGCTTGCGTCTGGGCGAAGCCGGCGGCGGGCGCGAGCGATGTTGCGGCCGCGGTGAGGGCGGCGGAGCGGAGGAGGGTGCGGCGGGAGAGGTTCATGCTCATTGTCCCCTTTTTATAGCTTCGGTTCCCAGCCCGGCTGGTATTCGCGGGTCCAGCCTTTCATGGCTTCGGCGTCGTGGAGGATTTTGCCGTCCGACGGGTCGAGGTTGAGGAGGCGCTGCACCTCCCACGAGATGTTAGAGAGCTGGAGCATGGTGACGGCGACGTTTCCGATTGCGACCGGGGCGTTGAGCTTTGCGCCGTGGGTGACGCCGGCGATGAAGTTGGCGAAGTGGGCGTCGGTCATGGAGTCGGCGCCGATGACGTCAGCGGAGGAGTTGGCGTTGTTTTTGGGGACGCGGTATTCGCTGGTTTTGTGACCGTCGAGATCGTAAATCTCGTAGCCGTCGCGATCGACGAGGACCGATCCGGTGGTGCCGAGGATGGTGGAGCCGCGGTCACGGTTGTACATCTTCATGCCGTTGCAGCAGCGACCTTCCCAGGAGAGAAGCTTGTCGTCGTATTCGAAGCTGGTGACGAGGGTGTCGTAGAACTGCCAGTCGTCTTTGAATGCGTAGCGGCCACCGGAGGCGGTGACGCGGTTGGGATAGTCCACGCCGAGGGCCCAGCGGCAGACATCGACTTCATGAGTACCGTTGTTGAGGGTTTCGCCGGTGCCCCAGATGCGGAACCAGTGCCAGTTATAGGGCTGGACGTTGTTGCGATAAGGCTGGCGCGGCGCGGGGCCCTGCCACAGATCCCAGTCGAGGGTGGAGGGGACGGGGACTTCGTGGCCGGTGCCGATGGATTTGCGGGTGTTGTCGTACCAGGCCATGGCGTAGTACGCGCGCCCGATCAGACCGTCATGGATCTTCTGGACGATTTCGATGGTGTGGGGCGAGGAGCGCTGCTGCGTGCCCATCTGGACGAGCTTGTTGTATTTCTTTTGCGCGGCGACGAGGAGGGCGCCTTCAGCGGGGTTGTGGCTGCAGGGCTTCTCGACGTAGACGTGCTTGCCGGCGTGGAGGGCGTCGATCGCCATGGGCGTGTGCCAGTGGTCGGGGGTGGCGATGGAGACAGCGTCAATGTCTTTGCGCTCGAGGAGGCGGCGGAAGTCGCGGGCGGTGTCGGGCTGGTAGCCGAGGGTTTGATTCGCGGCGGCGGCAAATTTAGCGAGGATGTTGCTCTCGACGTCACAGACGGCGGCGAGGTGTGCGGTGGCGCGGTTGGCCTGAAGTGCGGAGAGATGTGCGTAGGCACGGCCGTGGAGCCCGATGGTGGCGAAGGTGAGGCGGTCGTTGGCGCCGAGGATCTGGGCGTAGCTTTTGGCGGTGCTGGAGACGGCGAGTCCGGCAGAGGCGGTGGCGAGGGTGTCGAGGAAGTCGCGGCGGGTAATCATGCGGGTCTCCTGGTGGCGGCCTGTAGCGAGTGGCCTGTAGCGGGGGGCTCTCCCATCCTGTCTCTTCGAAGGGAGCGAGGAGACACGGACGGGCACCCAGTGTGTGCGGTCCGCATCAGCAGGCGGCTCCGGAGGCGGCGAGGGCTTTTTTCAGGTCGGCCATGCTGATGCGGGAGGAGGCTTCGGGCGTTCCGGCGCCGCGCCAGTGGGTTTCGAGGCTGACAGCGTAGTGGTAGCC
>JBAUZR010000070.1:0-3323 GCA_049585375.1 Acidobacteriaceae bacterium | reverse complement strand
GGGAAGACGACACCGCGGAACCTCCTTGAAGAAGTCGAAGCTTTGTCAGATGAGGAAGTGGAGCGGATGCTGAGCGAACAAACGGGCCGCGAAAGAGCGGGGCAGGGAGTTCTGTGAGCGAATTTCTGACAAGGATCGCGAAGCTGTCTCCGCAGCGGCTGGCTTTATTGGCCAACGAGCTGAACGAGCGGCTGCAGGCTCTGGAGAAGGAGCGCTCGACCCCGGTGGCGATTGTGGGGATGGGCTGCCGCTTCCCGGGCGGCGCGAACGATCCGGAGTCGTTCTGGGCTCTGCTGCGCGACGGGGTGGATGCGATCAAGGAAGTGCCAGCGGATCGCTGGGATATGGATGCGCTCTACGATCCGGATCCGGAAACACCGGGCCGCATGGCGACGCAATGGGGCGGCTTTATCGATGCGCCGGATCGCTTCGATCCGAAGTTTTTCGGAATCGCGCCGGCCGAAGCCGTAACCATGGATCCGCAGCAGCGGCTGCTGCTGGAGACCGCGTGGGAGGCGCTGGAGGACGCGGGGATCAATCCCGAAGCGCTGGCGGGGACGGCCACGGGTGTGTTCGTCGGATTATGTAACTCCGACTATGCCTTTCATGCGCTGCGGGCGCCGCGCGAAACCATCACGGCGCATATGGCTTCCGGGCTGTCGCACGCTGTGGCCTCGGGACGCATCTCGTATCTGCTGGGACTTCAGGGGCCGAGCGCCACGATCGATACGTCATGTTCCGCGTCGCTGATGGCGGTGCATCTGGCATGCCAGAGCCTGCGGCGGCGTGAATCGAATCTGGCGCTGGCGGGCGGCGCGAATGTGATTCTGAATCCTGAGATCACGATGGCGCTCTCGCGCAGCCGGATGATGGCTCCGGACGGGCGCTGCAAAGCTTTCTCCGACGACGCCGATGGATTTGTGCGCGCGGAGGGAGCTGGGATGGTCGTCCTCAAGCGGCTGGACGACGCAATTGCCGATGGGGACCGGATTCTCGCGATAATTCGCGGCACCGCTACGAACCAGGACGGGAAGAGCAGCGGACTCACCGCTCCCAACGGATCCGCACAGGAGGCGGTGGTGCGGGCGGCTCTGGTTGATGCGGGAATGGAGCCGGACGATCTGCAGTACATCGAAGCGCATGGAACCGGAACGGCGCTGGGCGATCCGATTGAGATCAGCGCACTCGGCCAGGTGTTTGCGGGGCGCTCGGGCGACGCCGGACCCTTGTGGACCGGTTCGGTGAAGAGCAACCTGGGTCACCTTGAGTCGGCGGCGGGCATTGCGGGATTGATGAAGCTGATTCTGGCGATCCAGCATACGGAGATTCCTGGCAGCCTGCACGTGGGCAAGCCGAACCGCCGAATCGAGTGGGAGACGTTGCCGATCCGGGTGGCGAGTGGCAGGGAAGCCTGGCCGGCCGCGGAAGGACTCAGGGCGGGCGGCGTGAGTTCCTTTGGATTCAGCGGAACGAACGTGCACGTCATTGTGCAGCAGGCGCCGCGCGTTGAGGAATCGGCCGCGGAGGTTTCCCAGGCGGAGCCCCAGTTGATCGTGCTTTCTGCGAAAACGGAGACGGCGCTGCGACAGATGGCCGGGCGATTGGCGAAGTGGATCGAGGCGCGGCCGGAGATTTCCATGCCGGGGATCGCGCGCACTCTGATGATGGGGCGCGCGGGGTTCGATCATCGACTGGCCGTGGTTGCCAGCTCCCGCGAAGAGGTGGTTGCTCGGTTGCGGGAGTTCCCGGAGGGAGACGCGTTGCGGAGCAAAGTGAGAGAGCATGCGCCGCGCATCGGACTTTGGTTCGCCGAGGCAATGCCGCGCACCTGCGATCGTGCGCTGTTGGCGAGCGTCCCGGTGTTTCGGGAGAAGCTCCGGGAGTGCGACGCGATTCTATCGGCCGAAGCGGGCATGTCGCTGATGAGTTGGTGCGAGGCGGGAGCTGAAGGCAATTCACCCGCAATTTCAGCGGAGAGTCGGGCGGCATTTTCCGCGTCTATACAGATGGCCTTTGCCTCGTTGTTGCAATCGTGCGGTGTGGAAGCGGCGCTGGTGGCAGGGAGGGGAGCTGGCGCGATCGCCGCGGCCTGCTGTGCGGGGGTTCTCGCCCTCGAGGATGCATTGCGGCTGGCGGTTGCCTTCGGTCGCGGCGACTCGCGAGCTGTGGAAGAACTGTCGCAGGCTGTTTCGATGGAGGCTCCACAAAAGGAGTGGTTCACCGGTAAGGACGACGGCCTGCTGGCTTCTTGGATACAGCGCGCGGTTGCGATCGACGCGGCACGTCCTGGCCTCGACGAGCCAAAGGACACCGACGGCACGTGGGTTGCGATCGGTGATATGGAAAACCCCTTGTCTCCAGGGATTCGCCTCGGGTGCCAGAACAGCCATGGGGTCGAAGACTTTGTGCGAGCGGCGGCGGAGCTTTACCTGTTGGGCTGCACGCCGAACCTGAGCCGGTTGTACGGGCACGCCGTCGCGCGCAGTGTGGCTCTGCCGACCTATCCGTTTGAGCGGGAGCGTTACTGGCTGGAAGTCGAACCTGCAGTGTTGGCGGAGCGATCGGAGGGCGCGAAGAATTCCGCCGAGCCGATGGCAACCGCTGAAGAAGCTCCTTCGCAGGACTGGCTTTACGAGGTTGCATGGCTGCCGCGTCCGCTGCTCTCGAATGGTCTCGGTTCCGTGGGATTGGCCCCCGTGCTGGAGGAGTATGTCGCCGCGCCGGCGTCAGATTCCGTTCTGCGCCTTGGAGAAGCCAATCAGCGCGTGCAGGCCCTGTGCGCGGGTTATGAGTTCCGGTCGCTCGAGAATCTCGGATGGAAGGCGGCTGCGGGCGAGACTTTTTCGCAGCAGGAGCTGTGCGACCGGTTGCAGATTGCGCCAGCGCGGGCACGCATTGCCCACCGCCTGCTGGGAATTCTTGTTGAGGACGGCGTTGTGACGCGCATCGGCGATCGGTTCCAGTTCGTCCAGGGAAGCGCGATTGCTGATCCGGATGTGGAATGTGCGGCTTTGAGCGTGAAATATCCGGAGATCCAGACGGAACTCCGGATCCTGAAGCGCTGTACAGATCAGATGCCGGCGGTCTTGCGCGGCGAATGCGATCCGATGCAACTGATGTTTGCCGCTGGATCGGTGGAGGAGGCGGAGCAGATTTATGAGAAATCGCCGATCTGCCGGTACTTTAATCACGCTGCGCAGGAGATCATCCGCCAGGCTGTGAGCCGTATTCAGGGTCGAACGGCGCGGGTCCTGGAGATCGGCGCTGGAACAGGAGCCACGTCTGCGGCGGTGCTGCCGGCTCTTGCGGGCAAGGATGTTGCC
>JBAUZR010000069.1:0-2644 GCA_049585375.1 Acidobacteriaceae bacterium | reverse complement strand
GCCAGCCTTGGCTTCCAATACACGCCGAGCCTCGATATCGCTACGGGCCCCCCGTTTATCCAGGTGAACGGCTATTCCACGGTGGGTGACCCCATCACCGGCCCGCGAAACACGTACGAAGACGTCTTCGACTACTCCGGATCGCTGACCTGGGTGCGCGGAAAGCATGAGCTGAAATTCGGCGGCGGCTACCAGCATCAGCAGATCAACGTGCTGCAGGGAATCGCCACCAACGGCTTCTTCGTGTTCGAGCCATTCCCGGTAACAGACGCGTTCGCCAGCTTCCTCGTTGGGCAGCCGGTCGTCTTCCTGCAGGGTATCGGTAATTTCTCACGCGGGATTCGCGGCAACAACGCCAACGGTTACGTGCAGGATACCTATAAGGTATCGTCGCGCTTCACGATCAATGCTGGACTGCGTTACGAGTTGCCCGAGCCCTACACCGAAATCCATAACCGAATGTCGTTGTTTGAGCCGGGGAAAAAGTCGCAGGTTCTGCCCAATGCACCGGTGGGCCTCTTATATCCTGGGGATCCAGGGGTACCAGCAGGCTTGATTCCAACCGATATGAAGGCGTTTGCGCCGCGCCTTGGCATCGCGTGGGACCCGAACGGTCATGGCAATCTGCTGATAACTTCGGCGTACGGTATTTTCTATGAGCCTTATTACACGGGCCAGGGTGGGCCTCTTCAGTCGCCGATCAGTGCGCCTCCATACCTGGGCACGCCGCAGGTGAGCCTGCCCGACTTTGCCGATCCCTTCAATGGCAATCCTCCGGCGGCGGGAACATTCTCCCCAGACCTCACGAACCTGACCCTGTCGCCAACCTTAACGCTGCCCTACACGCAGGACTGGGACCTGAATCTGCAGCGCTCGTTCGGGTCCGACTGGCTGTTCGAAGTTGGATATGTCGGCACCAAAGGCACACGCCTGCCGCGCTTCATCGAAGCAAACCCCGCGGTGTTCGTTCCCGGATACGTAGACGGCCAGCCGATTTCGAATTCCAGCAACGCCGATCAGCGGAGACTCTATTCCGGCTGCACGCTCGCCGATTCGCCGAGCAGTTGTAAATTTTCGTCCACGGGCGAGATCGCGGGCATCGCTAACTCGGCTTACAACGCCATGGAAGCCTCGTTACGCAAGCGATTTGGCCACGGGCTGTCCTTCCTTGCGTCCTATACGTGGTCGAAGGACATTGATGATGTTTCGTCGTTCAACATCACCGGGTCGGCGGCGAAGCCAGTGGCGGGCGAAAACGATCTGGCCCAGGATCCGTTCAACCTCGCAGCCGAGCGTGGGCTTTCGCTGTTCGACGCGCGCAATCGATTCGTGGGGAGCTATGAGTGGGAACTACCGTTCTGGAACCACGCGCAGACCTGGTACCAGTGGGGATTGGGCGGATGGCAGTTGAATGGCATCGCCACGCTGATGAGCGGCACGCCGTTCACCGTATTCGATTCAAACGACGTCGCGGCTCAGGGCAGCGCTCCGGAGATCACCGGATTTTCCGCGCAGCGGCCCAACCTCGTCGGCAACCCGAACAGCGGGCAGCGCGCGGTGAACTCATGGCTCAACACCAGCGCTTTCCAGAGGCTCGATCCCACAGCCGATGCGGGGCAGTTCGGTACGGAAGGCCGTAACGTCAACATCGGCACGGGCTATGCAGACTGGGATTTCGCTGCACTGAAGAATTTTAGGGTGACGGAGTCGACACAGTTCCAGTTCCGCGCCGAGCTGTTTGACATCCTGAACCGCACGAATTTCCGGTTGCCTGACAGCGACATTAGTTCGCCGACGTTCAACCATATTCTTGAGGCGGAGGCCCCGCGCCAGGTGCAGTTTGCGTTGAAGTTCATGTATTAGCAGATTCGAATGAAGAGAAATCCCAGCACGAAATGAGTTCTGAGTTATGAGTTCAGCCACCTTATCCGGGTCCGCAAACCAGGAGCCGCCGGTACGGCAACGAGCGGCGCCATCTTCAACAAATCTGCCTCTGCTGGATGAACTCACTGCCAGTGAGGAGGTGCGGACATTGTTCTCGCGATACCGCGAGCGCTTTGACCGAACCGATCTTCCCGGGATTGTCCTGTGCTTTGCCACGAACTCGGCGCTGCTGAAGGGCATGCTGGAGATCGCTGAGAACCTGTTATTCGGAGAGAGTTTGCTGAGCCGCCGGCACAAGGAGATGATTGCCACCTGGCTCTCGCGGAAGAACGCGTGCCCTTACTGTGCCGACAGTCACGGCGCATTACTTGCCACGCACGGCGGCCGACCCGAGGTAATTTGCGCGCTGCAGCAGGGTGATCTCAATCCGCAAATTTTCACCAGTGCGGAACTGGCTCTGCTCAAGTTCGCCGCAAAGGTGAACGCGAATTCGCCGCCGGTCACCCGCGCCGACGTGGAAGCAGCGACGCGCACGGGCTGGACGGAGGCGCAGGTGGCCGAGACAGTCCATATTGCAGGCCTGTTCGCCGCCTTTAACCGCATCGCCAACGGCTTCGGGCTGCCCTCTCCTTATCCTGATGGCTTGTGAGACCAGTGATGACCGAACGCTCTAATCCGCGGAGGCCAAAACGCGGCACGTGGACTCCTCAACCGGAGACCGTCGCCCTGTTGCGCGTTTCCGGTAACTCCATCAATGGGG
>JBAUZR010000068.1:0-8787 GCA_049585375.1 Acidobacteriaceae bacterium | reverse complement strand
CTTATAGAGTGAAAACAAAAAAGCCCGCTGCTCGCGGGCTTTTTCTATTGGCGATGAAAGAAGGAGACCCGCTTCATGCCGGCAGCGCGAATTTTTAAGGCCCTCAGTAAGTGCCGAATTTCCGTCGCGTCTCCCCGCGAGCCAGGTTTTGGAGCCTCCAAAACATACCCCAAAATCGCGTACTTCCGGTTTGGAGCCTCCAAAAGAAATCGCTACATACCGCCAAACAAATTACTTAGCGAAAACTTTAATCCCCCCCCGGGGGGGATCCCGCTACCGGCTACAGCCTGCCCTCACTTCGTCTCCACGACCGCGGGCGCGGCCTCCTGCGGCGGAATCAGCGGCAGCTCCTCGACAATATCGATCCCGGCCCTTCGCAACAGTTGCACCACCGTCGCCTTGTTCAGCCGCGTCGCGTCGAATTCCACCCGGATGCGCTTCCACTCTTCCTCCACCCGGATCCGCCGAATGCCGTAAACCTCGCGCAGATTCCCAAGCGCCGCCATCGCCGATTCCATCGGATGCCCTTCGTACCGGTACATCACATCAAGCTGCGTCATGCCTCGATCATACCCGGAAGGCGAGCAATTGGACCCCTCGGCGCCCTCGGGAATCGGGCGTCCGATGACGAAAGGAACCCCTGAACGCTAAACGCTATCCGCTATCTCAAACTCTCGATCCCCGCAGAAATGGATTCGACTCCCGCTCCTCGCCAACCCTCGTCGCCGGCCCATGTCCCGGAATCACAATGGTTTCCTCCGGCAGCACCAGCAAACGCTCGTGGATCGACCGCAGGATCTGCCGCCCATCGCCGCCCGGCAAATCTGTCCGCCCAATCGACCCGGCAAACAAAGTGTCGCCGGCCAGCAGCAGATGGTCCGGCGCAAAGTGGAGACAGATGCTCCCCTGCGTGTGCCCGGGAGTGTGAAGAATGTGTGCCGAGTGTCCAGCAATTCCGACCGTCATCCCGTCCTCGGCGCTGGCGTCCGGCGGAGCCACCTCGGGCGCCGCA
Organism: Acidobacteriaceae bacterium; assembly: GCA_049585375.1. Taxonomy (GTDB): domain Bacteria; phylum Acidobacteriota; class Terriglobia; order Terriglobales; family Acidobacteriaceae; genus Palsa-343. The sequence goes on along the minus strand of JBAUZR010000068.1, from coordinate 7,775 downwards.
ATACCCAGCCATCCTGCCTGGACGTCCATCATCTCCAGCTGCGGCAGGTCGTTCTGATTCATGAGGATAGGAGCCCCGGTGGCCCGCTTCAGCCGCAGCGCGCCGCCCACATGGTCGATGTGCCCATGCGTCACTACGATCTGCTTCAAAGTCAGCTTGTGCTTCGCCAGCAGCGCCAGGATCTGTGGGATATTGTCGCCCGGATCGACGACCATGGCCTCGCCGCTCACCTCGTCGCCCAGGATCGTGCAGTTGCACTGCAGCGGTCCCACTGGAAACGTTTCGAGGATCATGCCTGAAGTTCTCCCGCGATGGAAAAAGGGCAGGCGTAGCGCCTGCCCCTGTGGTTCCTCTGAACGAGCCTACTTGCTCTTCGGCGTGCTCTGCGTCGCGGCGCCCGACAGCACCGAGTGCGGATGCGCGACCTGGTGCTGCAGCATCACGGTCAGCGTGATCGACGTGACCAGAAAAATTCCCGCCAGCCACGCAGTGGCCTTGGTGAGCAGGTTGGCCGCCGAACGCGGACCAAACGCGGTCTGTGAGCCCTGGCCGCCGAAGGCTGCCGCCAGGTCGGCGCTCTTGCCCTGCTGCAGCAGAATGATCACGATGAGCAGAAGGCTGACGATGATGTGGATGGTAGTGACGACGTAGATCACGGTGTGTTTAACAACCTCAGGGTGCGCCGGAGAAGCTCAGGCTGGATTCGTTGGTGCGGAAGGGGGGACTTGAACCCCCATGCCTTTTGGGCGCCACCCCCTCAAGATGGTGTGTCTGCCAATTTCACCACTTCCGCACTTAAAAACTTGCTTGTTTTCAACTTGTTGACCGGAACCGTTGTTGAGGGTCGATTCCAGTGTATTCATTTCTGTCACTACCCTGCGCCTCGTGCCTCGGTGTGCCTGTCGGCGGCTCTCAAGTCCGCCCAGTCGCATGAACAACGCCTGCACGGCGTTAGCCTGCGGATGCACGTAGCGCATCGTCGTTTTAATGTTATCGTGGCCCGCCACGTACTGCAACGTAAACGGATCGGTGTGCTCGCCGGCCTCGGTCAGGAAGGTGTGGCGGAGTCCGTGGAGCCCGGCATCCGGATGGGTCTGGATGATCTTCCTCAAATCGCCAATCTGGGTTTCGAGCACCCACGGTCCGAGCGGCCGGGCAGGGTCGCCCGGATGGGTGAAGATGTGGGCGCATTTTGAAGCGGCGATCAGCTTCTCCAGCACCTCTTTCATGGCGGAATCGATGGCCAGCTCGCGCCGCCTCGCCCGGCGCTTGAGGCCGCGCTTGATCAGCAGCGTGCCGAACAGCTTCCCGTCCACCGGCTGGGGATAGAAATGGATGCAGTCCTTCATCAGGTGCAGCATCTCGCCACGGCAGATCCCGCAGTGCCGGGCAAGGATCGAGGCCGAGTACAACGGCTCGGGGGCATTATCGATCCATGCCTTGTAGGCATCGGCGCTGAAGACATAATCTGTCTCGCGCTCCGCTCCTTCGTCCTTCGTGTACTGCTCGATCACCGGCACTTTCTCGATGAGCTTGAGCTTGCGCTGGGCGTAGCGCAGCGCCTTGCGCAGGGTCGCAAGATAGCGGTTGACGGTCGTTTTGGTGACCGGAGAACCGCTCCCGTTGCGCCGGCGCCCGCCGTGCTTCAAGGCCCACATCTTGAACGCCTCAATCTTCGGCTCATCGATCCGGTCGAGAGGTAGGTCGGCCCATGGACCGTATTCGAGGAGCTTCCGGTAGTTCTCGCGGTAGAACTTGACGGTCCCCTTCTGCTCCTCTTTGGCGGTCCCGACCCAGGCATCGAAGATCTGCTGATACTGCCGGAGCGTGGGAACTGGGCGGGCCGGCTCCACGGCGGCGACCGGCTCCGGTTCCTCGATGCCGGCTTCTTGGCGGATGAGTTTCAGGCGTGCCGCTGCCGCAATATCCATCGCCTCGCGCCGGTTCGTAGTCCCGGTGGAGCGGGAATAGATCTTCCCCCTATAGGCGAATCGATAGCTGTAGTTCGGGCTGTTCGGACGTTTCCAGATGTTCATGCGATGTCCGCGCGGCGAGTATTGCGGTCAACCAGCTCGCGAATGGTTTCCGGCCGGATCATGACCCGCGTTCCGATCTTCACGTAGTCGATGCGCCGGTACAGTATCCAGTCTCGCAGGGTTTTGACCGAGATGCCAAGCAGCGGCGCCGCCCGCCCCACACTCACCAGCGGCTCGATCGGATCGGCAGGATCAGCTGGCAGTGAGGGACTTCGGGCCGCGAAGATCGCCCTGGATCGCGGACCTGAGGAATTGGGAAAGAGGAACGTTTGCGGGCGACTGGAAACGTGATCGGTTGATCTAGACGGCTTGGGCACGGGGGAAGACCTCCCTGTGCAAAAGCTGCACCCAGTGTGGATTTCTGTCCAATAACTTTTCCGGTTTCCGCGATAACCGTTCGGGGTTCAGCGGATTCCTTTTGTGCCCCGATGAGCAAGGCCTGTTGTCAAAAGTCGAGATTCGAACGAGATGGGATCGAAGGACGCCGGTCGTGTCGTCGTTTCCAAACGCGGGGCTGTGATTCAGGATGGACCGAAAAGCGGCTCGACTTCGAACCAAACGTTATCGAGGCAGATCACCCTCCACCTCCTCTTCTCCACGAGAATAACCGTGCGCGTCGATATTGATGTAGCCCCGCTTTTCGATCCTGTGTGAAATCCCCTCTCGGTCTTGAATCACAAAACGGTCATTGTTGTGCTTGCTGATGTCGAAATGGAATCCCGTCTCTAAGCGGTGCGAGAGCTTCCAGCCTCGCGGTACAGGCGCTATTCCGTGCCGTGCACCTGACTCATCGAAGACGAGGTTCCGAGAGTCCACCCACTTAGTCTCCTGCCGAGGGGCTTGCCCGCGCGGCTTGAACTCGATACGCCGGTAGTACTCACGCTTGAATGCGGTGACTGCTCGCGCTGCCGCTGGAACACTGTCTTCTGAGCCGTACGCCTGCGCCTTTTGCCATATAGTCTTCAGGGCCGCGGAACAGCCAAAGCAAGATTCGGGCAAGATGAGAGCATCGGATACATCAATCGGCATCACGCGGTCTTCCCAGTCCTGTTCTTCTTGCAACACGAGTCGCGTAGCCTCTATGAACTCGGTCGGATCTGGACTGTTTAGCTTGTGGAGCAGCGTGTTGTCGAACCACCGAAATCGGAAAAAGGGACGGATGGCCTTTGCAACCTCAGAACGGTTGTCCGATGTTGACAGGCCGAGAACATGGAGAGAGCCGATCTTTTCCGCCTCGGCGTGAATGGCTTTCCTATCGCGAATCTGCAGATCGGGTGCGCTTTTTTGGGTGACCCAAAAGCGAAACGTCCAGCCCGGCGTTACGGTTTCCGCCGAAGCAAGAACGGCTTTTAACTTCGCCAATGATCGTTGTGGCAGTCCAGCAAACAGAGCGGTCGGCATGAAACTCTCACTTGCCCATCCACTTGATGACGATGTCCAGAGGCACGGTAATCCTCTGCAGGTCAGCCTCGTCCATTCGAGAGAAAAGGCCCTGCAATCCGCCCCTCCTAGCTCTGTCAGCTGCAGACTCTATTGATGTCGCTGGTTCAGCCTTTCGACTCGCTGAAATCTCCCCTGCAACGAGCCAATCATCTCTCCAAACCTGGTGGGCGTGCTCGCTCCATGCCCGAATGCGACCGGTTACACGCTGGAATCGGAACTCGTGCCATTTACGCGAGAGGCCCGATTTCCTAAGCATGTTTGAGAAAGCCCATAGGCCAGAGTTTCCGGGTTCAGCCAAGATTTTGAGAAGCTCATCTCTGGTTTCCCCGGCTTGAACACTGCTCTCAACGAACGAGCGACGGTCATCGATCTCCTGCTCTCTGGAGGCACGGGGACCCGGAACGAGCTCGTCATTCGCAGTTGCTGATTCGCCATCCAGCCACAGGAATCGATCACGCTGGGATTCATACCACGATGACTTCGTATCCCCATCACGAGGGATTCGCGTGAAAGCCTCGAACACATCCTGCCGGATTTCGGCGCGGACTCCTTGGCTGGAGATATTCAGAAGAAGCTCGGGTTGTGCTGCTGGCGCAACGAGCAGGTCCTGCGCGGGGCGCTTGAGGACAATCAGGATCGAACCGCACTCCTTGAGGAAGTCGGAGAAGCTGGAGCCCTCAAAGGCAGCTGGAGGATAGGACTGCCCGTATTGCGCAGCTACGCTCCCGACGAGCTTCCGGAGTTTCGCCCCCGGGACAGGACGGCCTTTGGTTTCACGAAGACCCCTCTCTAGTGCGTCCGCGACGATCTGTATCCAAATCTCATCCATGGTGATTCGTCCTCAAAAGTAAAAATGGAGCCGGTTTACCGGCTCCATTTGTAACTGTCCACGGATAGCAAAAACGGGCTCAATGCGGTCAGTTCATTTAGCGGTCGTGGTATTCGCTAAGCTTCTCCGCGCCGGTTTTCACATCTTCCGGCCCCAATGGCTGGTACGCCATTAACGACGGAAACTCAAATAGTATATCGAACGTGGGTCGACTTGCCAACTCGCCGGAGGCGTTTGGGATTTACCATCACGCCCACCCCATCACGAGCCACTTCTGTCGCGTGTCACACACCTCGCGTCTGGATCGCCGAGCACCTCACAGACGCAGCACTGTGGAGGGACTTCCGTCAGGGTTTGCCTTCATAGAGCACCGTCTATCCTGCCTTCAGCAGGGGGGTGGCTCCCGCTAAACCGCTGACTGACCGAGTAATCTTCATTTCGAGGAAAAAAAAAGAGCAGTTGCCCCAGAGAAGCCTCTTGGCTGCCTTTAACCCACAGAGAAGGTGTGTGCCGAGGTGGGCAATGACTCCTGGTCAAACGCGTATTCGCGATCTTGAGCTGCTTCTCGTGTTGAATGAAGAGGGCAACATGACCCGAGCCGCTACGCGGGTCGGGATCAGCGAGCCGGCCCTTAGCAAGCAACTGCGGAAGCTGGAGCAACGGCTCCGGCTCAAACTGTTCGAGCGGGGCAACGGCGGCGTGGTACCGACCGCCTCCGGCCAGGCGTTTGTGGCGCACGCCTACGACTGTTTCCATGCGTTCCATCGCGCTGTGAATGAGGCACACGATAGCCAGTTTGGCGAACAGCACAGGTTGAGAATCGGCGCATCTTCCTACCTCTCCAACGGCTGGTTGGAGCGCCTGCAGTCCGTTGAGTTCCGCTCGCACCGAAAGGTCTCCATCGAAATGGTCACCGGTTTTACGTTCGACATGCTGGGGCGGCTTCGATCGAGTGAGATCGACGTTGCACTAATCGAGTCACCTCCTGAAAATGCGGTCATTTCGACCGTGCGCGTCGCCAATGACCCCTTCATGATTGTCATGCTGAGGGAACATACCCTGGCCGGAATGAAGTCGGTTGAGTTGGGTGATGTGGCGGAGTTCCCCTGGGTGTTCTTCGAACGGAGGGTTCACCCGAGCCTCCACGATGGAATCCTGAGGAAGATGCAGGAGAAGAGACTGCATCCACGGATTCGCCATCACGTGACGCAGGCAGATCAAGTGCCGGTGATCCTCGGAGAAGATTCCGCCATCGCGTGGCTCACGCCCGCAGGCGCCGAGCGCATCGTCGGAGACCGTCTGATTGCCATACCGCTGCGCGATCCGGAAATTCGACTGGAGATTCACTTGGCGACGCTGGCGGCCAACAAATCACCCGTCGTAAGCGAGTACGTGCGCAGGTTCGTGAAGAGCGTTGAAGAGAACCGTGGGCCAGTCCAGTTGAGCCTGCCAATCGATCAGAACCGGGCGGCGTGAGGCTTGAATCGCGCAGTATTGCCTATAATGTCAACACTGGTGGTCGAATCCCCCTCGGGCAGATGCTCGCGAATGCCGCCAAGCGAACCGCACTGGGAAGAGCTGACATGGAGTTGGGCCTGGTCGACGGGGCGCCGCACTTCTGATCAGAGACTGGAGCCAGCCGCCAAAGCGGCGTGGTCATACGCTCTTCTCTGTGCCTGGGTTTATCTGAATGACCGCGATTACGCGCACGACCTGATGGACCACGCCGTGCAGAATGCAGATGGCTATCTTAGCCGGCATCCGGAATCGCCTGACTGGAAGCTGATTGCACGGATCAAAAGCGTGCTTCGCCGGCGAGCGAAGCAGGTGGCTCACAGGCGCAGGCTGGAAATTCCTTACGGCTCGCTCTTCGACCTCGAGCACCTGCTCATCGAACCGCCGGATCTTGAGCAACGCTCGATAGCCGGCGAATTGGTTTCACGGCTTTCGCCCGTCATGCAGTCGGTTCACAGCCAGCGCCAGCTCGGGTATACGTGGCGGGAGATTGCAGCAGAATTGGAGCTGGATCACACCCTCGTCCGCCGAGCCTATTTTCGGGAGTTAAAATCTTTGCTGCGTAGTGTCTCCCCCTCTGGAGAGTCGTCCCGATGAGCATATTTGGGCGTGAATCCTCGCGCGCTGAGGACCGCTTTGAGGCGTGGCTCAAACGGATGCATCAGGAGCGGGTGCTCTCCGGTGAAACGGAGCCAGCAGGTCCATGCCCGGACGAGGCTTTTCTGCGCGGTGTGGCCCGGCGGTCGAAAACCATCCCGCTGAGCGATCCGCGGATCAATCACGCAGCAAACTGCCCCAATTGCATGAATCGCATCCTGGCGACGCGTCAGAACATCAGCGCAGAGAGGAGGAAGCTAGCCTTCGGCTTAGCAGCTGCTTGCCTCGTTGTCATTGCCGGTGTGGCCGGGTGGTCTCGATATGAAATGCACCATCGGCAAACCATGGCCAGTGTCGCACCGGTGTCTGCAACTGTGGATCTGTGGAACACAGGCACATACCGCGGGGAGCAACCAGGTCAGTTGCAATCTGTATCGTTGCCGTCAGCGCCCGTTCGGCTGGCGATCATTCTCCCCCGATTCAGTTCCCCTGGGCAGTACCTCATCGCCGTCACTCGCGACCAAAGCGGTAACGGTGTCATTGCTGAGGGATTTGCATCTGTCACCGCCAGCAATGGACAGGAGCGGGTCTCCCTGGACCTCGACCTGCGCAGCGCCAAAGCAGGCGAATACTTCCTCTCCATCACCCATGAGCAGGATCAGGCAGCCTACTACTACCCACTCCAGATAAAGGACCGCGCCAGCAAGTAGCGGAAGCGGTGGCTTCTGTCGATGAGCGCATTGCCCTGAGATCGTCCGCCGAGGATAAAGCCCTAACCGATCGGAGAACGCTGCAGACTTGCTTCTACACGGCAAGTTTGACAATCTCAGCTTTCTGGTCGACCTAACACGCAATCGCGGCTGTATCGGGCAAATGTCGAAGAACAGATCACCCTATTGATCGTCGGTAATCAAATACGAGATAGTGGATTAATCTGTCCATCAACGGGGTGAACGCCGGGTGGCGACCTTCGCAGCAAATGTCTCGGTTCGCGATGTACTTGTTAGCCTGGAGGCGGAATTTGCCTCAATATCTGCGGCAATTGCGAACGGCGAGTTCGCGCTTTGGCTGGGGTCAGGTATTTCAGGACAAGCTCCCAGCCTTGGAGGCTTGATCGAGCGCGCCGTCGAGTTCCTTCGACAAAAGGCAATCGACCCTCCCACGGCGGCGGCTTTCACTGCTTCCCTGGAACGTGTGCTTGCTCTTGCCAAGCAGGATCCGCCTACCTTACAACACCAATACAATCAACCCTTTGGCATGTGGCCTCAGAAAAACGCCATCGTTGGCGAGCTGTGGAACCAGTACTCGGATTTACTCGACATTCGAATTGCCGGTGAAGCAGATGACTACATCCT
>JBAUZR010000067.1:0-9526 GCA_049585375.1 Acidobacteriaceae bacterium | reverse complement strand
ATGTTTACCAGCGCGAGACGACGAGGCTGTCCATGTAGACGGTTGCGGTCCCCGAACCCTTGCCGTCCACCTGGAAGTTGGTGACCAGGGAGGGACCCCAGCCGAGGCTGAAGCCGGAGAAGCCGCTGACGTTGAGCGTCTGCTCCTTGCCGTCCAGCCAAACCGCGCTGTAGCTAACCGTCCCGCTGCTGTTATGCGAGTAGGCGACCTGGACGTGGTGCCAGGTGTTGCGGCTCCAGTTGGCGGGATTGCAGGCCTGCGAGGTGTAAGCCCACTTGTCAACCGGTTTGCTCGCGCTGCCAGCATTGATGGTATAGTCCCACGTGCCGTTCCAGCCGTCGCACTGGAATCCGAAGATAACCGTCTCGCCGTTGGACATCGTCTGGTTCATGTCCATTTCGACATTGGCGACGGTACCGGTTCCACTGGGGATGTACACCCATCCGTCATAAACGAAGTTGGTGGATGTGGTGTCATCGGAGAAGCTCGCGGAGTAGCGCTCGTTACCGTTGCCAGAGAAGGTGGTGACGAACTTGCGGGCGTGGCCACTCAGGGTTGGGGAAGTCACGATACTTGTAACGCCGCTGGCGCTGCCCTCGGCCGCCGTATCGTGAGCTGCAGCCCAGTCAGAGAGCGTCTGAATGCTGCTGACGCTCAGGGCGCTGGAGGGCACGGTGGGGCCGCTGCTGGTGGACGCCGTGCTGCCTCCGCTTACGGTGATGGAGACAGCGACTGAACATCCGGCTCCGCCGTTGCCCCAGGACTTCACGTGCAGGGTGTGCGATCCGCTGGCAGCCGTGACCTGTGTGTTCATCGAGGTACCGCTGATGATGGTCGTATCGGAGCTGTTGTCGAGCGAATAGCCCATGGCCGTTACCGATTGCGATGAGCAGGTGGGAGCGCTGGCAGTAAGGTTGAAGGGCGATGATACCGAAGCGCCGCTGCCTGGGCTGCTGACCGTGATTCCATCACTTGCCGACGTCACGGCCGCAGTGGACGATGTGCTGACGGTGATCGCGACGCTGGCCGCGCAGGCGGCGCCTCCGGAGCCCCAGGACTTGACATGGAGGGTGTGGGCGCCGGCGCTGGCGCTCACCGTCGCGCCGATGGTCGTGCTGTCCACGATGGTCGTATCTGTGCTGCTGTCGAGCGAGTAGCCCATGGCGGAGATCGCCTGGGACTGGCAGCTGGATGCCGCTGCGGTCAGAGCAAAGGGCGAGGCCACAGTTGCGCCATTGGCCGGAGCGCTGACCGTGATTCCGGCGGAGGTGGTACTGGCCGCGACCGGGGTGGACGGGGTGGATGCTACCACCGTCACCGCGACATCGGTGACGCAGACGGCGCCCTTGTTATTCCACGCCTTGACATGAATGGTATGAGAACCGATGGATGCAGGAACCTGGCCGCTGATCGTCGTCGCATCGACGATCGTATTGTCGGTGCTGCTGTCGAGGGAATAGCCTATGGCCACAACGGGCTCGTTCGAGCAGGTCGCCGCGCTGGCGGAAATCTCAAAGGGAGACGACACCTGGGAGCCATTGGCCGGGCTGCCGACGGATACATCGGCGAGAGCGAAAGGGGTGGATGCGAGGGGAAGGAGCAGAAAAACCAACGCGAATCTTGACATTGCCTCAGACCTTCTACGAATCGGAGTCTTGCCCGTGCCTCGGGACTTCGCTGAAGGGTGGGGGTGGGGCTCTGCTCGCTGTACCAGGTCAGACGAGAGAGTCGAGTACGTGCGCTTGCATGCAGATGGGCTGATCTGACCGCGGACAACTTGCGCCGAACGGAACTCGACAACCTCGTATATGGACCGGGATCGACGGCGGAGCGCATGACTCCGCGCAGTTCTGAGCCCTAAGTCCCATGGTCCCAGGAACATTCCAGGCAGGAATATTGAAGTGCTGCTGGAGGGAATCATACACAGCACTTTTTATGAGGCAACCCTTTCTGAACACATGAAAAAGAAAAATCTGCGGAATGAGGCATCCTTTTTCCGCTTGTGGCAAATAATGCACGGTTCAGCCGGGAAATATGTCGCAGGGAGGGTAGGGAATACCATGGCTCGCGAGAGCGAGGCCGAACACTCGGGGCCAGGTCCCGGGCAGCAGGGTTGCAGAAAAACGCAGAGACCCGGCTCTCGCCGGGCCTCTGCTGCGATCGGCTATTTTGTTTGGGCAGGAGCCGCTTTCGGCTTACCAGCGTGAGACCGTTAGTTTGTCCAGATACACGGTTGCCGAGCCGGAGCCGCGGCCATCGATCTGGAAGTTGGTCACGATCGACGAGCCCCACCCGAGCGAACGCGCATTGAAGGCGGTCTTGTTGATCGCATGCGTGGTTCCGTCCAGGGTGACTGATTTATAGGTGATGTTTCCACCGCTGGTCGCGCGGGAGTACTCGATCTGCACATGATGCCACGCGTTGCGACTCCAGCTGGCCGGATTGCAGGCGACACTGGTGCTGACCCATTTGCCCACCGGCTTGGCCGCGCTTCCGGTGTTCTCCGAGTAATCCCACTTGCCTTTATACCCGTCGCACTGGAATCCGAAGATCACAGTGTTTCCGCTGGGCATGGTCTGATTCAGATCCATTTCGATGTTCGCAATGGAGCCGCTCGAGCTGGAGATGTAGACCCAGCCGTCGTAGAGGAAGTTTGTCGAGGTTCGGTTGTCCCCAAAGGATTTGGAATAGCGCTCGCCGCCCGAATTGGACCAGCTTGCGGAGAACTTGCGCGCATGGCCGCTCAGAGTGGGCGACGTGACTACAGCCGTTGAACCACTGGCGCTGCCACCCATACCGGTATCGTGGGCCGCCGTCCATCCGGAGAGCGTTTGAACACTGCTGACTTTGGTCGCATCGGAGGGCGCCGAGACGGCATCGCTGGTCGCGGTCGTTCCGGCAACGGTAATCGACAGGCTGTCCGAGCACGATGCCCCGGATTTGCCCCACGACTTCACGTGCAGCGTATGTCCGCCGCTGGCCGCGGTAACCTGCGTGTCCACCGATGTTCCGTTGATGAGGGTTGTGTCAGAGCTGTTGTCGAGCGAATAGCCGAGGGAAGTGACCGCCTGTCCTGAACAGGTGCCGGCCTTCGCCACGAGGGAAAAGGGCGATGACACGGATGATCCATTTTCCGGACTGCTGACGGTGATACCGCCGGAGCTGGTGGTGGCACCCTGGGAAGATCCCGTGATGGTAATCGAGACGGCGGCGGTGCAAACCACGCCGCCCGTGCCCCAAGCCTTTACATGCACCGTATGACTCCCGGTAGCCGCGCTGACGGTTGCGCCAATCCTGGAGCTGTCCACCATGGTTGTGCCGCCACTGTCGAGCGAATAGCCCATGTTCGTGATCGTTTTGGACTGGCAACTGGATGCCGAAGCCGTCAGGGTGAAAGGGGATGTGTGCGAGGTGCCGCTGTAGGGGCTGCTGACCGTGATGCCCTGAGTCGAGACTTCGGTCGCTGCTGCCGTGGCTGGTGGAGCTGAAAGCGCGCTGGTGGCCGGCGGGTCGGACGAGGCGGTCGCCGTGGTCACGTCTACCGTGACATCTTCAACGCAGACTTCGCCCTGGGTGTTCCAGGCCTTTACGTGGATTGTGTGCTTGCCGGTGGACGCCGGGATCTGAGCATTCAGCGATGTTTTGTCGACCATGGTGGTATCGGTCTCGCTGTCCAGGGAGTAGCCCATGGCCGTGACCGGCTGGCTGGAGCAGGTGTCGGCGCTGGCGGCCAGGGAGATGGGACTGGTAACCTGCGCGTTATTGCCAGGGGTAGTGATGGTGACGGCGAGGGCTGAAGGGATGAAAGCTGTTGGGAGGAGCAATACAAAGGACGCAAACCGGGTCATACAGTGATTAACCTTCTACGAATCGGAATCGTGCCCGTGCCTCGGGACTTCGCTGAAGGGTGGAGTGGGGCTCCGCTCGCTGCACCAGGTCAGACGAGAGAGTCGAGTACGTGCGCTCGCTTGCAGATGGGCTGATCTGGCCGCGGACAACTTGCGCCGAACGGAACTCGACAACCTCGTGTATGGACCGGGCTGGCAGCGAAGCGCATGACTCCGCACGTTCTGAGCCCAGGTCCCGCGGTCCCGGAAGATTCAAGGCAGGAAGAAGGAAGTGCTGCTGGATGGAATCATACACAGCACTTTTTATGAGGCAACCTTGCCAGAAGGGCTGGGAAAGAAAAATCTGCGGAAAGAGGCATCCTTTGGGGACCTGGGGCAAATACTGCGCGTCGGGTCGGGAAATATGTCGCAGTCACTGGAGGAAATTACATCGAGCGCAGCGACGCTTTTCGAGGGCCATCGCGCTGGAGTACCGGGGCATGACACTCGATGGCGTCCCGGGGTGGGCCAGGAACGCAGAAGACCCCCACTGGGGGCGCCATTATTCTTATGTCTGATAACAGATATTCTGTTAACTCGCCGACTGACGAGCGTTCAGGGCTGGCTTTTGCCAATATTGCCGCTCACGGCATGCACCGACAGCGCGATCCGATTCCCTACACCCACTTTGCGCATCAGGCGGGCCACATAGGACTTCACCGTCTGTTCGCGAATGCTGAGCGCCTGGGCAATCTCCCGGTTGGAGCGCGCCAGCACCAGCTGCTGGAGGACTTCTTCTTCGCGTTCGGTGAATTGCGGATTATGCCTGCGCTGCCGCAGCGTGGATCCGTCGACCGCCCGTTCGACGACTGTGGAAAGAACCCGGCGAGGCGCCCAGATGGTTCCGCCCAGCACTACTTCTGCCGCCCGCATCACCTCGTCGGGCGATGCGGTTTCCTCGAGCCAGCCCCGGGCCCCGGCGGTGATCGCCTCGACGACTCTCTCTTCATCGGAGGCTCCGCTCATCACGATCACCCGCAGCCCCGCATGCCGGGAGCGCAGGCGGGTGAGCAGCGCAAGGGAGAAGGCCATATCGCGGAGGACGAAGACGATCAGATCGAAGTCCGGATTGCGGAAGGCGCCGGCCCAGTCGGTCGCCACCACTTCCATATCGGGCCGCGACGCAAAGATCTCGCGCAGACCCGCGATCCGTATCGGCTCAAAGTCCACCAGGCCAATCCGCGTTTTCTCTCCGGCGCCGATGTTCTGAGTGTTCATTGCAACCTACAATTTCGGGAGAACAATACCCTGCTGCTTTTGATATTTCCCCTGGCGATCAGCGTAGCTGATCTGGCAGGGCTCGTCCGACTGAAAAAACAAAATCTGGCACAAACCCTCGTTGGCATACACTCGGGCCGGCAAAGGCGTCGTGTTGGAGATCTCCAGAGTCACGAAGCCCTCCCATTCCGGTTCAAACGGGGTGACATTCACAATGATGCCACAACGGGCGTAAGTTGACTTCCCCACGCAGATGGTTAGGACGTCCCGGGGTATCCGGAAATACTCTACTGAGCGCGCCAGAGCGAAGCTGTTGGGAGGCACCAGCACCGATTCAGACTGCACCGAGACAAACGAGCGCTCGTCAAAATGTTTGGGGTCGACAACAGCGCTGTTGACATTGGTAAATATCCGAAATTCGTCGGAGACCCGCAAATCGTATCCGTACGAGGAGAGGCCGTAGGAAACCACACCCTCCCGGACCTGCTTTTCGCTGAAGGGATCGATCATACCCTTGAGGGCGTGTTCCCGAATCCAGCGATCACTCTTGATTGACATGTCACTCCTTGCCGTCGTGCACGGGCTGGGACGGTCGATGATGGGGTAAAGCCCGGTGCTCGGGGGAACCCGCCGCTGCCGGCCAATTCGCTGCAAATGGTGCTGAAATTGCATCTTACGGGAGGCTGTCCGCATTGACAATGGCGGAAAACGTTTCTACGATCAGCCTTAGGCCAGACTATCCGCCTGACGGGAGAACACCTTGATAAAACAGGACATTATTCACCAGGTGATTGAGCGTACCGGCCTCCAGCGGAACAAGGCGGAGGCGGCCGTCGATACCGTCTTCGAGACGCTCAAGCACGCATTGGCCGAGGGCCAGCGCATCGAACTGCGCGGCTTCGGCGTGTTCAACGTCCGGCCCCGGAAGACTGGGATCGGGCGCAATCCCCGCACCGGGGCTGAAGTCAGCATCGCTCCCGGCAAGGCGGTTCGCTTCAAGCCCGGGAAAGAACTCCACCTGCTCGACCAATAAAGTTCCCGCCGTTCACAGCCATCACCGGTACACTGAAGCGGTCCCGAAGATTCCTGCCCACAGGACCGCTGAGCATGGGTCACCCTGCGATTCAAATGCCCGGTCCGCTCGGTGAAACCGTGCCGGGCGAGGTGACCGTACGTCCGGCTTCGCAGCTGGAGCAGGCCGGCATCGCCGTTTCCCTGCTGGTTCTCAGCCTCTTCACCACAGTCAGCACCGGCGCCGTGCTCATGTTCAACTTCCGGCACGGCGATCCGCCGTTCGCCGCCAGCGCGGGCTTCTTTCCTCTTGCCTGGGTGGTGCGCCATCCCGATCAGATCGCCGGCGGGTGGTCATTCGCGCTGACACTGCTGGGGATTCTGTGCGCGCATGAGGCCGGCCATACCATCGCCTGCCGCTACCACGGTGTGCGTTCGTCGCTGCCGTGGATTCTGCCTGCGCCGACGCTCATCGGCACTTTCGGCGCGTTCATCCGGCTGCGCTCGCGGGTTCCGTCGCGCACGGCGCTGCTGGATATCGGCGTCGCCGGACCGCTGGCCGGTATGACCTTCACTCTGCCGGTTCTGATCGCCGGGCTGCTGCTCTCGCGTCCTGTCGCGGCCTCCGGGTTCCACTCTGCGGCCAGCATCAGCGTCAGCGTGCCGCTGGGGCTCTCGATTTTGCACGCGATGCTGCGGCTCGTCGATCCTTCGCTGCCGCCCCTTGATGGCGGCTTTAATCCGCATCCTGTCCTGGTCGCCGCCTGGATCGGCCTTTTCATCACTTCGGTGAATCTGATTCCCGCGGGCCAGCTTGACGGCGGACACATTCTCTATGCGCTCTCACCGCGCGCGCACCGCTGGATCACGAGCGCTGTCATTTTTCTGCTCTTCTTTGCCGGAACCATGCTGTGGGTAGGATGGCTGGTCTGGGGCTGCTTTCTGCTGCCCAGCCTTCGTCATCCCAGCGTGCCACGCGTGCCCGCGCAACTGGGACGCCGCACCTGGCTGGCGGTCGCGGCGCTGGTGCTGCTCGTGCTTACCCTCACGCCGGAACCTTTCGCCGGCGGCAGCCTGATGAATCTGCTCCACTGAGCGAACGCTCAGGCGCACGACCTCGTCAGTCGGCTGCCAGTTCCCTGCCTGCGGCTACTGCGCCGGCTTCACGTGCACGACGTCGCAGTTGACCTTGCTCATCCCGCCGGCGACCGCACCAATCTGAATGTTGCTGTAGGTGCTGGCGGTGTTGGGCTGAGTGGGACCGTTCAGCGTGACGCGGTATTGCGACAGATCGGTACCGACCGCGTTGTACTGCTCGCACTGTACTGTGGCCCCTGACAGCGTGACATTGGCGCCGTTGGTCCATTTGGCTGAGGTGAGGACCAGCATTCCGTTTTCGTCCTGCCACTGGGCATTGAATGACTGCTGCTGCACCAGCGCCTTGTCGTTGGAGGTCGGATCCGGCGCCGGGTTTGGCGATGGCGTCTTCCCATGGTTGTAGTAGTAATAGCCGCCAGCCACAATCGCGGCCAGTACCACCAGGGTGCCGGTCATGCTTCCCCGCTTCTGCGCCGGCGCGGGCGGAGCCGTTGGGACCACCACAGGAATCGGGGCCGTCCCCATCGGAGCATATTGCGCGGGTGGGGCAGCCATTGGCGGCGGCAGCGGCGCGCTGGCGATCGGAGTCGCGGCGAAACTCGCCGCCGTTGCCGTATCAGCCCCGCAGTTCACGCAGAAGCGTCCACCACCTTCCATCTCCTTGCCACAATTGCCGCAGAATTTCATGGCAAACTCTCCTCGGACTTCCTGCCGCGCTCCTCAGAGCCGCAGGGATTGAGTTGGATCAGACTGCGACCGTGCCCGGAGGCTGCAACGACGCCTCCACCTTGTCGAGTGTCGTCTGCAGATGCGCTCTCTGTTCCTCTTTCACCTGGCGCAGTCCCTGCTGAACGAGACCGAAGACCACATACCAGCTCACCAGCGCCGAAATGATGTAATTCCCGTCGAAGGGAAGCTGCCACGGCGCGTCCCAGATGGTGTGCAGCACTACCGGGATCATGAATGCCTTGAGGAACCGGCTGTCGAACAGCATCGACGGCTGCATTGGCTGGCTCCCCTTCACGCGCCAGAAGGCTCCTGCTGCAATTGCTGTCCAGGCGACATGGCCCCAGGGCGTCAGGAAGGCGCGTGTCCGCAGTACTTCGAGCATTTGCACAACGCCGGCATGGAGCGGCTGAGCGGCGAGGAGTCCGTCATTCAGCGCGTAGCCGGAGGTCTCGAACGCCGCGAAACCGGCGCCGACGGTTGCTCCGAAGAGCAGCCCGTTGAGGATGTACTTGTAGCGGACGCCACGCACCACGATCACCACGGTGAGCAGCTTGGCGACTTCCTCCACGATGCCAGCCGCCATGGTCCCCATGGAGCCCAGCACCGGCATGGTGTAGCCGATCAGCGCAAAGATCAGCGAGACCACGGCGCCGAGCAGGAAGAGCGTCGCGATCCTGTGAATGGAGACGTTGCGCGGGGTGTTCATCTCGAAGAAGAACGTGAGGGTGGTCAGCGGGACCGCGAACGCGCCGAGGATCATCACGGCCGGGATAAGATTGCCGGCATCCGACAGATGCATCAGCGTGAAGGTGCATACCAGGTAGGAGACGACCAGGGTGGCCAGCACGCGGAAAAAGAGCCAGGGCTTCGGCCAGCCGGTCTGTACGACGTCAATGGGAGGCGTCGTCTTCGTGCTGCCAACAAGGATGTAGTCTTCGATCTCCGCCACACTGTGCTTGCGGAAGACCTCAGAGAACATCTGCTTGAGACTGAAGCCCTCCAGTTCCTCGGTGGAAGCAAGGCTCTGGATGCGGGTGCGCAGGCTGTGCAATAGGTTAACCTGCTGGACGGTGTGCGGATGCAGGGCTGCCTGCGGGCTCACGTAATACACGGGCTGTCCCGCCGACGGCACGATGCCGGGTGGCAATCCCGGGTAGAGCGAGGGCGGCATGGCCGGAGGTGACGCCGCATTGGGAGCCTGCGCCGGCATCGCCAGCGGCATGGCAGAAACGGCCATCTCGGGCGCAGCTGGACGCGCGAGCGAGGCACCGCAGTTTTTACAGAACTTATATTCCGGGGGACATGCCGATCCGCATTTGGTGCAGAACACGGGAAACGCTCCAGCACTGGGGTCGGGGGATGAAACAGGAACGCAGCATGGCCGTGTTCGCGAGACACAGGGAATTTGCGATTCTCCGGTGACTTAACGGAGCGAGCAATCCCTGGCGCGCGGCCTTGCCTGCTGCTGTTTCACCTTCCCTTAATCGCAAGTGACAGGAGCGGGCGATTTGTTCCGCAGGACTAAAAATCTTTTTCGCGGCTCCCCGGAGGGTTAGGCAGAAGGCGCTGCATCTGCCTTGTGT
>JBAUZR010000066.1:0-23777 GCA_049585375.1 Acidobacteriaceae bacterium | reverse complement strand
AAAGAGGAGCGACTCCTGGAGAAGCAGTGGGGCGCGCTCGAGGACCGGGGAGTCTCCGTCGTCGCTCATGTTGTCGAGGAGACTCTCGATGAGGGCTGGGGCGGAGCGGAGACTCTTGTGCACGGGGGCGAGGCTGTAATCGACAAAGACGGCCATGGCCTGACCTTCGAGGACGGCCTCGCGAGCGGTGTCATCCTCGTCGGTAGCCACGTGTTTGCGGTCGTCGGCGTAGCTGTGGGAGATGTCGTCGCTGGTCTGATTCTGCCACTTGTCGAGGCTGACGCGCTGGTCCTGGAGGGCGTGGGTGAGCTCGTGGGCGAGGACCGGCTTCTGAGTGTCAGGGGCAATCCAGTCGAGCAGATTCACGGTTTTGGTCTTGCTGTCGTAGTAGGCGGCGATCTGCTCGTCGAGGAGCTTGACGAGGAAGGACTGGAGGTGGAAATCGGAATCGATGAGGCCGAACTTTTTGAGGACGATTTCCGAACGCTCCATGCGCTTCGCATCCTTGTCGTCCTTCATTTTGTCGACGAGGTATTTTTCCACCTGGGCGCGAGTAGTGAGGTGCGGCTTGACCTCGTGCTTAATCGGGAGCTTTGTGTCGTCGGAGGCGAACTGAAGGATCTGGCCGACGGAGGCGAAGAGTTCTTTAGCCTGGGCGGGGGTGATGTGGGTTTGAACTTTGGGCTGGGTCTGCTCCTGGCGAGGGGGTTGGAGGCCAGGCTGCGGGGTTTGCGGGGCCGGCGGCGGCTGGGTCGGGGTCTGTGACGGGGCCTGTGTCGGGCTGGGAGCGGTAGTTTGAGCGGCGGTGGACAGGGTCGCCAGAAGGGCGATTGCCGCGATCCAAGTACTGAGTTTTGAATGCATTCCTTGTCCTTTTGACTTTTCGACGAAACCGGCCGCCGAGACGGCGCCTGCTGTGGCGAGACTATAATTTTTCTAAGAGTACTGCATGAGTCTGACGCCACCCATCATTGAAACCGTCGTGCTGGAAACCTCTCTGGCTACCCAACTGCGGGCTGGGGACGCAACCGTTTGCGAACTGAAGGCGCATCGGGGAGCGCAGACGCCGCTCCGGTTTTCCGGCGTTTCCGTCGAACTGGAGGCGCTGGTACGGTCAGCGGGCGTTTTCGACCTGGGCTACCGGACCTTTCTGCGCGCCGCGGGCAAGGATCGGGTGCGATGGCTGAACGGGATGATCACGCAAACGGTGAAGGGCCTCGAGCCGGGGCAGACTGGATACACGCTGGTTCTGAACCCGCAGGGGCGGATTCAGGGCGACGGCGATGTGCTTTTTTATGAAGATCATCTGGAGTTAGAGACCGACCGGTCGCAGTCGGAGCGTCTGCTGGGGCATCTGCGCCGCTTCATCATTATGGACGACGTGCAGCTCCAGGAGTTAGACGCAGCGAGGACGGTTCTGGGCATCGCCGGACCGAAGGCGGGGGCGATCCTGGCGCAACTGGGGGCGGCGGTACCGGCGCCGGGAACGTTCCAGGCGACGCGCCTGGCGGACACAGACGTGACGATAGTCAGCGGGTATGGCCCGGTCGCGCCGCGCTGGGAGATTCAGGATCCGGCGGAGCAGGCGATGACAGTGTGGAAGGCGCTGCTGGCGGCGGGGGCGACGGCGTGCGGGACGGAGGCGCTGGAGACCCTGCGGGTGCTGGAGGGTGTGGCGGAGTTCGATGTGGACTTCAGCGATAAGCAGCTGCCCCAGGAGACAAACCTGAACCGCGCGCTGAATTTCACGAAGGGCTGCTACATCGGGCAGGAGACGGTGGAGCGGATTCGGTCGCGGGCGACGCTGCATCGGGCGCTGCGGCAGTTTGAGCTGCAGGGATCAACGCCGGCGCCGGGGGCGGGCACGAAGATTGAACTGCGGGCAGGAGAGGCGACGGTGGGCGAGCTGACCAGTGTGGCAACGATTGCGGTGCCGGGGTGGTCGAAGACGCTGGCGCTGGGGATCGCACGGACGGAGGCGCTGGAGCGCAGCGAGTCCGGTGCAGAAACGATACAGTACGACGGAGGGATCGCGGTGCCGCTGACAGCGCCGCCGGTTCCTGCGAATCTTTGACCCGCCAGGGGAGTGTTGTTCTTTATGGATGAAAAGCAACCCACGTTTACAGTGACGGATCGGCGGAAGTTTACGCTGGAGGGCGAACTGCGCGAAGGCGCGCCGGCGAGTGAGCCGGTGGAATCCGCGCCGGAAATACAGGCAGCCGCAGCGGCGGCGCCTGCGGCATCGGAGAAGGTGGTGACGATGCCTTCGCCGGAGAATCGCGAGACAGCCGGCGAAGATGCGGCGGAATCGGATCTGCCCCAGTTCACGGCGCAGGAGTCCGCCGAGCAGGACGCGGCTTATCAGCAGTCATCGCGGCAGATCGATGACATGCTGCGGCAGGCAAATCCGGGAATGGGTGCGACGGGGGTAATTACCTTCGAGCACGTCATCCAGTCGTTTTATGTCTCGGCGATGCTGGCGATGGGCGCGGGCACGGAGCCGGGACAGAAGGCGCGGGTGGACATTCTGGGCGCGCGGCAGAGTATCGACATGCTGGCGCTGCTGCAGGAGAAGACGAAGGGCAACCTGACGCAGAAGGAAGAGGCGACTCTGCAGAACGTGCTGTTTGAGCTGCGCATGATGTTTCTGGAGATCACCAATGCGATTGCCCAGTCGGCGCAGCGCCCGGCGGACGGGAAGAAGAAATAAATCCTGAGCGGATGAAAGCGGAGATTGTCGTTCTCGGCAGCGGGACGTCGATGGGAGTGCCGACGCTGGGTTGCGGGTGCGCGGTGTGCACGTCGACGGATCCGCGGAACCGGCGCACGCGGCCGTCGATTGCGGTGGTGTGGAACGGCGGCGGGACGCAGCACACGGTGGTCATCGACACGGGGCCCGATTTTCGCGAGCAGGCGCTGCGCGAAGGAATCCAGCACGTCGACGCGGTGTTCTACACCCATGCCCACGCCGACCACATTCTGGGGCTGGACGATCTGCGTCCGCTGAGTTTCCGGCATAAGCCGGGCTTTCTGCCGCTGTATGCCGATGAGCCAACCGCGACCATCCTGCGGCGGGTGTTCGAATACACGTTTTCGGCGGATGCGACCTATCCGATGCGAGCGCGGGTGGAACTACACGGGCTTGAGGGAACGGAAGCGGTGGAGATCGACGGGGCGCGATTCCAGCGGATCCCGCTGATGCATGGCGTGCAGGAGGTGGCGGGATTCCGCTTTGGGTCGGCAGCCTACCTGACAGACATGAGCCGGATTCCCGAAGTAAGCCTGCCGCTGCTGGAGGGGCTGGATGCACTGATTCTCGACGCGCTGCGTCCGCAGCCGCATCCGAGCCATGCCACCATCGCAGAGTCGCTGCGGTGGGTGGAGCGGATAGCGCCACAGCGGGCCTGGTTCACACACATGTCGCACGAGGTAGACCACGAGGAAACGGAAAAGGGTTTCCCTGCCGGCGTACGGCTGAGTTACGACGGGCTGCGAATCCCCTTCGAGCTATAAGCGATGAAGATCTACCGTTCTCTCTCCGAGTTGCCTGCGCCAATGCCGCTGACGGTAGCGGCGATTGGGAATTTCGACGGCGTGCATCGCGGGCACCAGGAGGTGATCGGCCGCGTACTGGAGCGGGCGCGGGGACTGGGCACGCAGGCGATCGCGGTGACGTTCGATCCACATCCGATGGCGGTGCTGCACCCCGAGCGCGCCCCGAAGTTGATTACACCCATGCCGCAGCGGCTGCGGCTGCTGGAGGCAACCGGTCTGGATGCGACGGTGGTGCTGCCGTTCACGCGGGAATTTTCGATGCAATCGGCTCAGGAATTTGCCGAAGGAGTGCTGTGCCGGGCGCTGCGCGTAGCGGAGGTCCATGAAGGAGACACGTTCCGGTTCGGGCACGATGCCGCAGCAGGAATTGGCGAGCTGCGGGAGCTGGGACGAGAGCTGGGATTCGGCGTCGTGTCGCACGGGGCGCTCCGCGTGCGGGGCGTAGCTGTCTCGAGCAGCGAGGTTCGCAGACGAATCGATGGGGCGCAACTGGGGATGGCTCGGGCGCTGCTGGGGCGGCCGTTCTCGGTGGTAACGACGGCGGCACGGGGACGCGGGGTGGGGACGAAGCTGACCACGCCGACGATCAATCTGGCGCCGTATAGCGAGCTGTTGCCGCCGCATGGCGTGTACGTGACGCGGGTACGGCTCGGCGAGGGTGCGGATGCGCCACTGCTGGATGCGGTTACGAATGCGGGGTTGCGGCCGACGTTCGACGGAGCCGGGTACGCGGTGGAATCGCACTTGCTGGACGGCCCGCCGCCGGTGGAGCTGACGGAGACATCGCCGGTGGAAGTGTGCTTTTTGCTGCGATTGCGGGACGAGCGGCGCTTCCCTTCTCCCGAGCAATTACGGGCGCAGATTACGCGGGACGTGGAGCGGGCGCGGGAGTACTTTCGGCGGGCGTCGGGTGAGAGAGCCGGCACGCAAGGCTGAGGCGTTCGCCTTGGCGGTCCGGTAACGTATCTGCCGGATCGGGCAGTGGAGGCGAACGTACGCGAATCCGCCGCCGGTCGGGTTGAAACGACCAGGCCGGGCGGTTAGTGTGCGGCGAGCGCCGCCGATTGGCGCAGAGGCGAAGGGGCGGGGGATGGGGTTTCGCCCGGGAAGCTTTCATTGGGCGTGGCGGCGATCACCGTCTTCATAAAGCTGGTCCAGAGGGGCAGGGCCACGGCGGCGCCGGTCTGCTTGTCGCCGAGGGACTGGCGGTCGTCGTAGCCGACCCACACGCCACAGGTAACGGACGGCGAAAAGCCGATGAACCAGGCATCCGTGAAGTCATTCGTCGTGCCTGTTTTGCCGCCGAGCGGGTGGTTCAGTTCGCGCAGGCGAGCGGCGGTTCCCTCGCTGGTTACACCGCGGAAGAAGACCATCATGGTGCGCGCAATCTTCTGGCTGATGACCTCGCTGACGTCGGGGGAAGCTTCGTAGAGGGGCACACCCTCGGCGCTGACGACGCGTTTGACCAGGCGGGGCGCGATGCGGATGCCATCGTTGGGAAAGACGGAGTAGGCGTCGACCTGCTGCTCGAGGGTGACTTCAGCGGAGCCGAGGGCGATGGGCAGATAGGCAGGGATGTTGCTGGTGATGCCGAAGCGACGCGCGGTGGCGATGACGTTGCGGATGCCGACGCGGTCGGCGATTTCGAGAGCGGGAATGTTGCGTGAGTCGGCGAAGGCTTCGAGCAGGGAGATGCGGCCCTTGAATTTGTTGTCGTAGTTGTGCGGCACATAACTGCCAAAGGACACGGGCTTATCGACGATGGTGTCCTGGGGGGTCATGCCGTCTTCGACGGCAGTGGTATAGACGTAGGGCTTGAAGGATGAGCCGGTCTGGCGTTCGGCCTGGGTGGCGCGATCGAACTGGGAAAGGTTGAAGTCGCGGCCACCGACCAGGGCGAGAACATCGCCAGTCGCATTATCGATGGCAAACAGCGCGGCCTGGACGCCGGTATCTTCTTCGAGGGCGCCGCGCAGCAGGGTTCCTTCATCGCCGGTGATTTTGACGTAGATGATGTCGCCGACGTGCAGGAACTGGTCGGCAGTGTGGAACCCGGTCCAGGACCAGTCTTCCGCCGTGAGCATGAGCTGACGGTCGCCAATCTTCGCCATGACCTGGTAGGGCAGGATACCGGTGACCAGAGCATGCATGTACGTTCCGGCGACGGGTGGGATGGACCAGTCGGGATGTTTGAAGGTGTCCATGCTCAGGCCGCCGGCGACGACGTTGAGGAGGTGCCCTCGCCACCCCCGGCGGCGTTCATAGGCGGCGACCCTGTCGAGAACCGCGTCGTTGGCGGCTTTCTGCAGATCGAGATCGAGAGTGGTATCGATGCGGAGGCCGGCGGCATGGAGCTGCTCAGTGCCGAAGCGGCGCTCGAGCTCGCGGCGGACCTCTTCGACGAACCAGGGAGCGACGCTGTTGGGCGGGGCCTCAATGTGGAGGCCCAGTGGGGCGGAACGGGCAGCTTCGGCCTGCGCCGCAGTGATCTTGCCGTCTTCAAGCATGGCGTCGATGACGACGTTGCGACGGCGGAAGGCGCGCTCGGGATTGAGGATGGGAGAGAATTCGACAGGACCTTTGGGCAGTCCGGCGAGCAGGGCCGCCTCCGGGAGGGTGAGCTGGCTGGCGTGTTTGGAGAAGTAATATTCTGCGCCGGCCTCAAATCCATAGACGCCGCTGCCGAGGTAGATCTGATTGCCGTAGAGGGTGAAGATCTGTTCCTTGGTAAAGGAGTGCTCGATCTGGAGGGAGAGGAAGACCTCCTGAAGCTTGCGCGAAGCGGTGCGCTCGTTGGAGAGGAAAAGATTGCGGGCCAGCTGCATGGTCAGGGTGGAAGCACCCTGGGCGCGACCCTTGGAGAAGAGGTCGTGCCAGGCGGCGCCGGCGACGCGAAAGAGATTCACGCCCCAGTGGCTCTCGAAGTCGCGGTCTTCGGTGGAGATGACGGCCTGGCGGAGGATGGGAGAGAAGTCGTTGTAGCCGACGACCACTCGGCGCTCAAGAGCGAAGGAGCCAAAGCTGCGTCCGTGCACGTCGTAGAGTTCGGTGGTGGCGGAGGGTCGGTAATGCTCGAGCTCGGCGATCTGGGGAAGATCGACGGAATAAACCAGCACCATTCCGGCGAGGGAGCCGGCGGCACCGGCTAACAGGATCAGAA
This sequence comes from Acidobacteriaceae bacterium, assembly GCA_049585375.1. Taxonomy (GTDB): domain Bacteria; phylum Acidobacteriota; class Terriglobia; order Terriglobales; family Acidobacteriaceae; genus Palsa-343. Next base: position 17,062 of record JBAUZR010000066.1, on the reverse strand, counting down.
AGGCGAGAGCGAGACTGCCGGCGACTTTGCGGCGACCGGAGCCGGGGCGAAAGCCATCCTCTTCATCGTCGTCGGAGCGGTACGAGCGGAAGAGATTGTCCGACGCGTCGTGCTGTTTGGGAGGGCTGGAGAGATCCAACGGATTATGGCGCACGGAGAAATCCGCTCCTTCGCTGCCCACGTGCTGGTGCCCAGTCTCCGAAGCTCCCCGAACCATTCAAATTCGAATTGGCTCGAAGAGGCGCCCTCGGGGGCTGAAGCCCGTTTGATTTTCTGCCCATTACGGCACGACTGAAGTCATGCCCTGTTACAAAAGCAAAGCGCAAATCCACAACGAACTTCAGAACCACAGCACTAGGCGTTCTTCTGCTTGAGAATCTCCAGCGCCTTGTTGAGCTGATCGTCGGTACGCGGCCCCTGAGGAGCGGCATTCTCTTCTTCATCGAAAAGTTGTTCCGCACTCGGGACAACGGGAACATTGGGGGTGACGGCGACATCCTCGATCTTTTTGCCGGAGGGGGATTCGTACTTGGCCACAGTCAGCAGCAGAGCGGATCCATCGGGCAGCGTAAAGGTCTTCTCCTGGGCGCCCTCACCGAAGGTGCGATCGCCGACGACGTCCCCGCGTTTGTTGTCGAGGATGGCTCCAGCCACGATCTCGGCAGCGCCTGCGGTGCCGTGGTTCACCAGCACGACTAAGGGCGCGCCGGTGACGAACTTGGAAGATTCAGCCTTGAAGGTCTCAGTCGGGACCGTCTGGCCCTGCAGCATGGCGATCGTTCCGGACTGCAGAAATGCATTGGCCAGCCGGATACCCTGCTGCGGGTCGCCTCCGGCAACGTCGCGGAGATCGAGCAGGACTTTCTTGTTGTTGTTCTTGCCCATGGCTTTCAGGCGGCCGACCAACTCATCTACGCGATCGCGGGTGAGCGCCACGGGTTTGAGATACAGGATGCTGGAGTTTTCATACTGCTGTTCGCCGAGGGGCGGAAGGTCAATCGCGGTACGGGTCAGAGTGATCGAGTCGGGTTCGGGTTTGCGTGGACGCACCAGATCGAAGGTCACCGTGGTTCCGGGCTTGCCTTCGAGAAGCAGGCGAATCATGGCCACGGACATTTCGCGGGTGGACTGGCCGCCGATGGCCTCGATCAGATCGCCGTCAGCGATGTGTTCCTTGTCGGCCGGGCTGCCGGGGATGACGGTGACGACGCTGCCGTAGCCGTAGCGCTTGGAGACTTCCATGCCGACCTGAGCCACGCCCTCGTGCTGGTGGGCCTGGTAGGTGGCGTATTCGGAGGCGGTGAGATAGCTGGAGTCGGCGTCAAGGGATTCAAGCAGGCCGTGCAGCGCGCCGGTGGTGACGTTCTGGATATTGGGCTGGGTGACGTAATCCGTCTGGATCTTATGCAGCACTTCCTCGTAGACACCCATCTCGCGGTAAGCACCGTCGCTCTGGGTCGCGCTGACGCCCGCGGGGCCAAAGCCTCCGAAGATCACAGCAACAATGATGGCAATGGAAAGGAGGAGGATGGCGCGATTGAAACTTCTGGGCATAGGAAACCGTTTGCGGCCGGGACCGCCGGGTAGTTCTTATGATACAGCCTGGAGGCGGTAGCCGGTAGCCTGTGGCCGGTAGCGACCCGCGGGATTGCGTTCACATCGTCAGCCACTTTACCGAAGCAGTTGCTACCTCTTACCAAAGTGCGCCGAACGTCGTCCGGGCCCCTTGCAAAGTTCCTGCCGCGGACGTTCCATAGAAACCAATGGATACGCGTCGTTTTCGCGATCTTCAGGTCTGGCAACAATCAATGACTCTGGCGCGCAACGTGTATGCGGCCACCGAAGACTTTCCAAAGAGCGAACTTCGGGCTGTACAGTCAGATCCGCCGCGCCGCCGTGTCGGTGCCCAGCAATATTGCCGAAGGTCGGGGTCGCATGACAGACAGGAGCTTCGCCCTGTTTCTCTCTCAGGCGCGCGGGTCGCTGTACGAGTTGCAAACCCAGATTGAGCTCGCAGGCGACCTGGGTTTTCTGGATAAGAGGCGTGGTGAGGAGATCACGGCCGAAGCAGGGGAAATCTCCGCGATGATCCACGCTCTTCTCGCAACGCTCCACAAGGACAGCTAACGAAGCCCGCTACAGGCCACCGGCCACGGGCTCGTCGTTCTTACTCGTATCGCAGCGCTTCGATTGGATCGAGCGTGGCGGCTTTCCAGGCGGGGTAGATACCAAACACCAGGCCGATGCCGCAGGAGACGAGGAAGCCGGTGATGGTCCAGAACGTGGACATGGAAGCCGGGAACGAGGCGCCATAGCGGACGATGAGCGTGATGATGGTTCCGAGGACAATGCCGATGGCGCCGCCCAGGGCGCACAGGGTGATGGCCTCCACCGTGAACTGAATGAGAACGTTGCGTTTGGTGGCGCCAATGGCTTTGCGGACGCCGATTTCGCGAGTGCGCTCGGTGACGGAGACCAGCATGATGTTCATGACGCCGACGCCGCCGACCAGAAGGCCAACGCTGGAAACGGCAAACATGAAGACGACCAGCCCGGCGGTGATCTGCGACCAGAGATCGAGGATGTTGTCGGGCCCGAAGATGGCGAAGTCGTCGTCCTTTTCAACCCGGACGCGGCGACGCTCGCGCATGAGCATGCGCACCTCTTCCGTGACCAGCGACTTGTTCTTCGAGTTGTCGTACTTGATGGAGATGATGGTATCCAGCACCTCGGGATGAATCTTGTGGAAGGTGCTCATGGGGAAGACGGCTTTATTGTCGTTGGGATTGCTGCCCCCCCCGAAAAGCTGCTTGAATTTGTCGAGGACGCCGATGACGGTGAAGACGTCTCCGTCGATCTGGATGTTTTTGCCAAGGGGATCTTCACGTCCGAACAGCTTGTCGGCGGTATCGTGGCCGAGGATGACGACGTCGGCGCGGCGAAACTCCTCGTCTTCAGTGAAGGGACGGCCTTCCTGGGGCTGAACGTCGTTCACGACGGCAAAGGTTGGCAAATCGCCCTCGAGAATCGTGTTCTGAACTTTCTTGTCCTTGTACTGGACGGCCACATAGCCGACGCCCAGCTGCCAGTTGGAAAACTGCCGCCCGGCATTGACGGCGACTACATGCGGCAGTGACTCGATGGCGCGGGCATCGTCGAGGGTGAACTGTTTGCGCGCCAGCATCTCGGCGGTGGGACGGATGCCGATGAAATTCCAGCGAAAGAGCCACAGCACATTCGTGCCGAACTGGCTGGCTATTTCCTCGACGCGGTTGTTGACACCGTTGATGACCGACGAGATGGCGATCACCGTCGCTACCCCGATGACGATGCCGAGGATGGTGAGGCCGGAGCGGAGCTTGTTGGCCCGCAGGGTATCGAGGGCCATGCGAACAGATTCACGGGAATCGCTGAGTGCCATGGCTTAGAGCTCCGCCCGCAGGGCCACGATGGGATCGAGGCGGGCTGCACGGCGCGCGGGATAGACGCCGAAAAAGATGCCCACCGAGAGAGCTACGAAAAGTCCAAGGAAAACCGCCCAAATCGGGACGGCGGAGGGAAAACTGACCGCCAGGGTGACGCCCTTGGCCACACCGACACCGACGATGACTCCAAAGAAGCCGCCCAGCAGCGCCATGGCCCCGGACTCGATGAGGAACTGAAGCATGACGTCCTGCTGGCGTGCACCGAGAGCCTTGCGGATACCGATTTCCCGGGTCCGCTCGCTGACGGAGACCAGCATGATGTTCATGATGACGACGCCGCCGACGACGAGCGAGATGGAGGCGATGCCCAGAATGACGGCGGCAAACATGCCGGTGATCTGATTGAAGAGCCCGATAAAGGTCTCGTTGGTCAGGATGGCGAAATCGTCTTCTTCCCCGGGGCGATCGTGGCGGCGGGCGCGCATCAGGGCGCGGACCTCATCGATGAGGTTGTCGAGCGCGCCGGGAGCCATGCCCGCCTTGGCGGAGATGTTGAGGCTCTGGTGCTCTCCGTGCGTGTGCAGATAGGTGCTGAGCGGCATATCCACGTAATTGTCTTCGCTCTGCCCAAAGACCTCACCCTTGCGCTCGCCCACACCCACAACGGTGTAGACCTCGCCGTCGACGCGCAATTCCTGCCCGATAGGGTTTTCGTTAGGCAGCAGATTGTCGACGATGTCGTAGCCAACAATCACGTTGTGGGCGCCGGTTGTGTCGTCCATCGGCGTGAGTTCGCGACCTTCCACGACATTGAGGTTTTCAATTTCCCCCATGTTCGCGGTCCAGCCATTGATGGTGGTGTTGGTGGTCGACTGGCGGCCGTTGACGACCGTGCCGGACGAGGAGAGCTCCGCCCCGGTCATCAGGCAGCGGGTGCAGCTCCGCTCCAGATAGAGGTAGTCGTCATAGGTAATGTTCTTGCGCTTGTTTTCTTTCAGATATTCTTCGCCGGTGAAGATGACAGGGTTGATGCGCTGGAGGGTCATCACATCGGAACCCTGATTGGCGATCTTTTTCACCACGAACATCTTGGCGCCATTGCCAAGGGTGATGACGGCGATCAGCGAGGCGACACTGATCACGACGCCGATGGTCGTGAGGATGGTGCGCATCTTGTTCGCCCAGAGCGACTGGAGCGCTACTTTGATGGCTTCGCTGAAGAGCATAGGAGCCGGTTCCCTTTCGTCCCGGGCGACGAGCAGGGGAAATTATGCAGTCAACCTCGCCTTAGTGTACGCAGAAACAGGGGCCGGGGTTCCCCGGGTTCTCACCGGGAGGGCTGTGGAGCGGAGGCAGCGGCGTACTGCTCCCGATACCAGGCGACGGTGCGCTCGAGGCCATCCGCGAAGCTGATTTTCGGCTCGTATCCGAAGGCTTCGCGGGCAGCAGAGATGTCGGCCAGCGAGTTCTGAATGTCGCCGGCCCGGGGCGGGCCGTAGATCGGCGGTTCTTTGAAGTCGAGGAGGTCCGCGAGGATGCGGAAGGTCTCGTTCAGGGTATGGCGGGCACCGCAGGCGACGTTGAAGACGCGCCCCGCCACCTTGTCGGCAGGTGCTTCGGCGGCGAGGAGATTGGCGGAGACGGCGTTCTCAATGTATGTGAAGTCGCGGCCCTGCTGGCCGTCGCCGTTGATGGTGGGACGCTCGCCGCGCATCATTTGCAGGCTGAATTTGGCCATGACGCCACTGTAGGGCGAGTCGGGGACCTGGCGGGGCCCGAAGATGTTGAAGTAGCGCAGGCAGACGGTCTCAATGCCGTAAACCTGCCAGTAGCTCTTCATGTAGAACTCGCCGGCCAGCTTTTGCACTGGATAAGGTGCAATGGGCATGGGCATCATGGTTTCGCGGCGGGGAAATCCTGGCTGGTTGCCATATGCCGAGGAGGAGGCCGCATAGAGGATGCGGCGAACGCCGGCGGCCCGCGCGCCCTCCAGCAGGTTGAAGGTGCCGTCGAGGTTGGCGGTGTGGCTGGTGCGGGGGTCTTTGACGGACCGGGGCACGGAGGGGCGCGCCGCCTGGTGGAAGATAACGTCGATGCCTTCGCAGGCGCGGGCGGTGGCCTCGGCGTCGCGGAGGTCACACTCGAGGAACTCGAGGCGGGAAGAGCGGGAGGGGCCGAGGAGCGGGGCAACATTGTCGCGAAGGCCGGTCTCGAAGTTGTCGAGGCCGCGGACGGTGGCGCCCCGCTCGAGGAGAGTCTGGGCAATCCACGACCCAATAAAACCAGCACAGCCGGTGATCAGGTATTTTGGCATCGAACCTCATCGTATCGGATACAGTTCGCGCGTGGTGCTCATGCATACTAAAGAAAACATGGAGACTCTTCCCCCGTTTCGCCTCGCGCCGTATTTTCGCACCCGCCCATGGGGCTTTCAGGATCTGGCCCCCTGGTACAACTACCGGACAGACGGTGAGCCGATTGGGGAGGTCTGGCTAACCGGCGAGATGTGCACCGCGGACACAGGTCCTCTGCAGGGGCTGAGTCTCGCTGACATCACCCGCCAGCACCGGAGTGCCCTTCTGGGGACCGGCATCCGGGAAAAGGACTTCCCGCTTCTGGTGAAGGTGCTTTTCCCGAAGGAAAAGCTGAGCGTGCAGGTGCATCCCGACGATGCCCTGGCCCGGCAATACGGCGAGCCGCGGGGCAAGACAGAGTGCTGGTATGCGCTCGATGCCCGGCCGGGAGCCGAGGTGGCGCTGGGGATTCGACCGGGCGTGACCGTGGAGCAGGTGAAGACCGCAGTCAGGGATGCCTCCCTCGAATCGCTGCTGAAGATGGTTCCCGTGCAGAAGGGGGAGATGGTTTTTGTGGCTGCGGGGACTGTGCACGCGATGGGCCCTGGGGTGGTGGTTCTGGAGACGCAGCAGACCAGCGACCTGACGTATCGCATGTACGACTACGGGAGCGCCCGCGAGCTGCACCTGGAGAAATCGTTCGCGGCGATGCGGCTGACGACGCCGGCGGGCAAAGTGCCGCCGCGCCCGGTAGACGGGCACACGCTGTTGATTGACGAGCGCTATTTCCGGATCGAGCGATGGCCGATCCGGCCCGGAATTGCGCCGGCGCTGCTGGATCCGCTGCCGGTGGTGCAGATGTTGTTTGTGGAGGAGGGGCGGATTGGGATCTCCGGCGAAGGTTTCACGCCATTTTCGGTGGAGCGCAACCAGATGGCGGTGATTCCGGCCTCGACGGGACGGTGGGCACTTGCCGGCGAAGAGGCGACTCAGGTGATTCGAATCCTGCCCGCCGAAGAATCAACCGAAGGGTAAGATGACGTTTGGCTCTTCCGAGGCATCCATACGACACCATGGCGGTAACGATTGATTTTCAGCCGGTGATTTTGGCCGGTGGGAGTGGCACCCGGTTCTGGCCGCGCAGCCGCAAGGCACGAGCGAAGCAGATTCTGGCGCTGGACGGCGAGCGGAGCATGATCCAGCAGACCCTGGACCGCCTGACGTCACCGGAGCGGCAGGAATCTTTGGCCCGGCCCGACGACGTGTGGGTGATCACGAACGATCTGCTGTCGGGCGTGATCTGCAGCCAGCTGGACTGCGTGCCGGAGCCCCAGGTAATCCGCGAGCCGGCAGCGCGGAACACGGCACCTGCCGCGGGACTGGCGGCATTCCTGATCGAACGCCTGCACCCGGATGCGGTGATCGGGATCTTCCCAGCCGATCACGTGATCACCGATGAAGCTGCGTTTGTTGCGACCATCCGGCGGGCGATCGGACTGGCAGCGGCTGGCGACAACATGGTTGTGCTCGGCATTGAGCCGACCCGGCCGGAGGTCGGCTACTGCTATATCGAGACGGGAGAAACGCTGGAACCGGGCGTGCTGCGGGTGCGGCGCTTTACGGAGAAGCCGAACCGGATTCGCGCCGAGGAATTTCTCGCCGCCGGGAATTATTTCTGGAACAGCGGGATGTTTGTATGGAGCGCGAAAACGCTTGCCGATGCGGTGCGACAGCATTTGCCCGAAACTGCTCCCCTGCTGGAAAAAATTGCTGCGGCCTGGGGTACGCCGGAGTTCGAGCGAATCTTTAGCGAACTCTATCCGCAATGCGAAAACATCAGCGTGGATTACGCGATTCTGGAGCCGCGCTCCGCCAAAGGAGAGCATCATTCCAATCTTTACTGCCTGCCGGCGCGGTTTGGCTGGAGCGATCTGGGATCGTGGACCGCACTGCACGAGTATCAGGTGGAGCAGAAGGGCGCCGACCCCGCGGAGAACGTGGTGCAGGGCGCTGGGACCGTGGTGATCAACGCGAGGGGCAATTATGTCTACAGCCCGGACAAGATGGTGGCCCTGGTCGGTGTGGAAGATCTGGTGGTGGTAGAGACAGACGACGCGCTGCTGATTACTACCCGGCGCCACTCCCAGGACGTGGGCAAGGTGGTGAAGGAGCTGCAGTCGCGCGGAGACGAGAAACTCATCTGATGGCGCAGAGATCCCCGGTGAAATTTGGCACGGACGGCTGGCGCGGCGTTATCGCCGACGACTTCACCTTTGACAACGTGCGCGCCGCGGCCGGAGCGATCGCCAGCTATGTTCTGAAAAACGAGGATCCGAAGAAGGGCGTTTGCATCGGCTATGACACGCGGTTCGGATCGCCGGCGTTTGCGGCAGCGGCGGCCGAAGTGCTGGCCGGCGCGGGCATTCCGGTACAGCTGGCCGATCGGATCACGCCGACTCCTGCGCTGTCGTATGCGGTCAAACATCGCGGAGCGGCCGGCGGAGTGATGATCACGTCCAGCCACAATCCCGCGCAGTGGAACGGAGTGAAGTACAAGGCAAGCTATGGCGGCTCGGGTAGTCCCGGCATCATGACCGAGATTGAGAGCCGGCTGGGGAGCAGCCTGCCTTCCGGTTCGCCGGCAAAGATCGAGTCGGTCAATTTCGTGCCGCCTTATGTGGATGCGATTCAGGCGTTCGTCGATCTGGAACTGATCGCGAAGTCGGGGTTCAGGTTTGCGATTGACTGCATGTATGGGGCGGGCGCGGGGATTGTGGCGGGGATTTTCGACCGGATCGGCGTGGAGTACGTGCAGATCCGGGCCAATCACGATCCGCTCTTCCCGGGTATCAATCCCGAGCCGATTGAGCCGCATGTCCGGGCGTGCCTGGAGATCGTGGTCGAAAAGAAATGCGATGCAGGTCTGATCACCGATGGGGATGCCGACCGCATTGGCGCCGCGGACGAGAACGGAAATTTCGTCGATCCGCACAAGATTTATTCCGTGCTGCTGCAGTGGATCCTGGAGCGCAGGCAGTGGCCGGGCGATGTGACGCGGGCGTTCAATACCACGTCGATGCTGGATCGGATCGCGGCGCGTTACGGGCGCAAGCTGCATGAGCATGGGATCGGCTTCAAGTTCGTCTGCGATCTGATGCTGACGGAGGACATCCTCATCGGTGGCGAGGAGTCGGGCGGGATCGGGATTCGGCGGCATTTGCCGGAGCGCGACGGGCTACTGAATTCCCTGCTGCTGGCCAACGTTATGGCCGAGGAGAAGAAGACCCTGGGGCAACTGGTGGCGCGAGTGCAGGAGGAATACGGCGAACATCAATACGGGCGCATCGATCTGCATATTCCCGACTCGCAGAAGAACGCGACCATCGCCCGCGCCCGAGCCGGCATCGCGGAACTGGCCGGAATGAAGGTCGAGAAAGTCGAAGCGCTGGACGGCATCAAACTGTGGCTCGCCAACCCTGAGGCGAAGACGAAGAAGAATGCGGCAAAAACCTGGCTGCTGTTGCGGGCGTCGGGGACAGAGCCGCTGCTGCGGATTTATTCGGAGTCGTGCTCGAAGGAGTCGGTGAGGCGATTGCTGGAGGCGGCGCGCGAGTTCGCAATGAGCAGCGAAAGCTGACCGTTCCATATTTATGGCACATCTGCCATAATGGGTGATATGAAGCAGGCCTCGGTTCGGACAACTGTCGATATTCCCGCGCCTCTTTATCGGCAATTGAAGGAACAGGCTGCGGCTCGCGGCTGTTCTGTTCGAGAGTTGGTGCTCGCGGGAGCCCGCACCGTTCTGCTCAAAGAGCAGCGTTCTCGTCCCCGGCGCGTCCAGTTTCCTCTATTCGGCTCCGATGGACCGCCCGTCGATCTGACGAACGAGCAGATCTATGAATACATTGAATTTCCCTGATGTGAACGTGTGGATCGCCGTGATGTGGAGACGCCACATGCACTCAGAGAAGGCCCGAACCTGGTTCGAACAGGCTGGCGGTGAGCGATTTGTCTTTTGCCGGAGCACGCAAATTGCCGTGCTGCGATTGCTGACAACTGAACGGGCCTTGGGGTCCGATGTCCAGACGATGGCGGGCGCATGGAAGCTCTGGGACCGGGTCACCGCCGATGAGCGCATATCCTTTGTTGCCGAGCCGGAGGGTATTGAGCGTCCGTTTCGCAAGGCCTCTCAACTGCCGAGTAACTCTCCAAAGGTCTGGGCCGATGCATATCTCCTGGGATTTGCGGAAGCCGCCAGTCTGAGGTTGGTGACTTTCGATCAGGCGCTGAAGGGTCGCGGTCGCGATATCCTGGTCCTGTGACCCGCAGGCGTTATTCCGGCTGCTGTTTGCCTGATTTCCACCTGCCCGGGGTACCATGGTGGCGATTCCTTTCGGAGGTCTCGATGGCGCAACCGGTCGCCGATTTTCCCTACGAAACTCGCCTGAACATCCTGCATGAGCCGCTGGAAGTGATCGATGAAAAGGCCATCGCGGACACCTGCACGCACAAGTGGTTCAACCAGACGCTGTGCCAGGTGAACGGCAGCGTGGTGCGCATGGCGGTGATCGAAGGCGAGTACCACTGGCACCAGCACACGGCCGACGACGAGTTTTTCTACGTCGTCGAGGGCCAATTGCTGATCGACCTGGAGGGGCGCACGGTCGAGCTGGCGCCACGCCAGGGTTTCGTTGTACCGCGCGGCACGATGCATCGGACCCGAGCCCCACATCGCACCGTGATCCTGATGGTGGAGAACGCAGGGATCATTCCGACCGGCAACTGAAGACGAGGAACAGGGAGCAGGTTGCAGGTTACGGGTAAACGGCTGCAAGTATGCGACGCGGGCCGCCCGGAACGAATCTGAACTGAGAGGAAAACTCGCTGGAGAGGTGTTATGAGCGCAACTGCCGTTTCGACCGAGAAGCACGCTTCCCTGACTTCCCTTCCCGCCTGGAAGGCGCTTCAATCCCACTATCAGAAGATCCGCGATCAGCACCTGCGCGATCTGTTCCGCACGGATCCGGAACGGGGCACGCGTCTGACGGCCGAGGCAGAGGGAATTTACTTCGACTACTCGAAACACCGCGTGACCGATGAGACGCTCAGGCTGCTGCTCGATCTGGCCGAGCAGAGTGGGCTCGGTGAGCGGATCGAAGCGATGTTCACGGGCGAGAAAATCAACGTCTCGGAGAAGCGGGCCGTCCTGCACACCGCTCTGCGCGCACCGCGGGACGCAAAGATCATGGTCGATGGGGAGAATGTCGTGCCGGGGGTGCACGAGGTCCTCGACCGGATGAGCGACTTCTCCAACCGCGTCCGCAGCGGCGCCTGGAAGGGCTTTACCGGGAAGCGGATACGGAACGTCATCAACATCGGGATCGGCGGCTCGGACCTGGGACCGGTGATGGCGTATGAAGCGCTGCGCCACTACAGCCAGCGCGACATGACTTTCCGCTTCGTCTCCAATGTGGACGGGACCGACTTTGCCGAGGCGACGCGGGATCTCGATCAGGAAGAGACGCTGTTCATCATCTCGTCGAAGACATTCACCACGCTGGAAACGATGACCAACGCCCACACGGCCCGGGACTGGAGCCTGAAGAAGCTGAAGGATGAAAAGGCGGTAGAGAAGCACTTCGTCGCCGTTTCGACCAACGCCAAAGAAGTCTCGAAGTTTGGCATCGACACGGCCAACATGTTCGGCTTCTGGGACTGGGTGGGCGGCCGCTACTCCATGGACTCCGCGATCGGCCTGTCGACGATGCTGGCGGTCGGGCCGGAGAATTTCCGCGCGATGCTGGCCGGCTTTCACGCGGTGGACGAGCATTTCCGCAGGACACCGTTTGCGAAGAACCTTCCCGTGCTGATGGGCCTGCTAACCCTCTGGTACACGGATTTTTTCGACGCACAGACGGTCGCGGTTCTTCCCTACGAGCAGTATCTGAAACGTTTCCCGGCGTATCTGCAGCAACTGACCATGGAGAGCAACGGGAAGCACGTTACCCTTTCCGGGGAGCGGGTGCGGTATGAAACCGGACCGATTTTCTGGGGAGAACCGGGCACGAACGGGCAGCACTCCTTCTACCAGCTCATTCACCAGGGAACGCGGCTTATCCCCTGCGACTTCATTGGTTTTGCCAAAACACTGAATCCTTTAGGTGACCACCATGACCTCCTGTTAGCAAACGTTTTTGCACAGGGAGAAGCACTGGCTTTTGGCAAGACCCCGGAAGAGGTGAAGGCTGAGGGGACGCCGGACTGGCTCGTACCGCACCGCGTTTTCGAGGGGAACCGTCCATCCAGCACCTTTCTGCTCGATGAGCTGACGCCGGAGACGCTGGGTAAGCTGGTGGCTCTGTACGAGCACAGCGTCTTTACACAGGGGGTCATCTGGCAGATCGACTCGTTCGACCAGTGGGGTGTGGAACTGGGCAAAGTTTTGGCGAAGAAGATCATTGGGGAACTGGAAGGCACAGGTCCGGCGAAGGGCGCCCATGACAGTTCCACAACGGCGTTGATCGAGCGTTACCGAAAACAGAGGGGCTGAGCGAGCGTAACGGGTCTTTTGGGCGTAACTTTTCATCTAAATGTGTGTTGGATCAGGCAGAAACAGAGTCGCCTCGGGCGGCACTGCGTCTGATCCCACGAACGCAGATGAAAGATCCCGAAGCGCAGGAGTTGCGGAATCATGATTACTTTCGATCGGAATTTCCGGATAGCCGGGAGCTGGGCCCTGGCGATTGTCTTCTGCTTTGCGGTATGCGCGGGAAGGCCGGCATACGCCCAGGCACCGGTCGGCAACGACAGCGCATTGCAATCGTCAGTTTCCAGTGCGCTCGCTCGTGATCCTGTTTTGAAAGACCAGCCGGTCATTGCCGCCACCGCCAACGGAGTTGTCACGCTGAGCGGAACGGTGGAGACGGAACAGCAGCGGCAGCAGGCCGAGACCGATGCCGCCAATGTGCAGGGTGTCAGCGGCATCCAGAACAACATCACGGTGACCGGTGCGGCGGGTGCCGCGGAGCAGCAGGCTCCGCCGCCTCCCGACCAGCAGCGGGATCAGCAGCAGAATATGCCGCCTCCGCCACCACCGCCCGATCAGTCGCAGCAGCCCTCGCCTGTGCAAAGCCCGCAGTCGATGCCTCCGCCTCCGCCGCCTGATCAGAGCACCGGACAGGCGCCGTATGCGCAGCAGGGTGGCGAACAGCAGCCGGGCTACAACAACTATCCTCCGCCGCAGCCTCCCAGCGGACCGGTGACGATCCCCGCGGGCACGCTGGTGCAGATTCGGCTGAGCGAGCCGCTGGATGTGTCGAAGGTGCAGGACGGAACGGTATTCCAGGCGACCGCAGCCAGCGATGTGTTCGAAGGCAACGTGCTGGCGATTCCCCGCGGCGCGGTGCTTCAGGGTACGGTGGTCCACGCGAAAAAACCCGGTGCTCTGGGTGGCAGCGGCGAACTGCAGCTGCAGATAACGTCGGTCGACCTGGGCGGGCACGCTTATCCGGTGACGACGGACCTGTGGTCGAACAAGGGTCCGAACAAAGCCGGTTATACAGCCAGCAATACGGTGGGTGGCGCTGTGGTCGGCGCCCTCATTGGCGGTTTGATCGGGCGAGGACCAGGCGCGGCTGCAGGCGCGATTGTAGGCGGCGGCGCGGGGATGGCGGCTTCGGCAGCGACCAATGGTCCGCGGGTTTACCTTCCGGCGGAAAGCTTGCTGAACTTCCACTTGTCCGGACCGGTGACCGTGCAGCCCGTGTCCTGGCAGGAGGCGCAGCGGCTGGCGCGAAATGCTCCGCAACTGGTCCGGCGGCCGGTGTACCGGGGCTACTATCCGTATCCCTATCCATACCCTTATCCCTACCGTGCTTACGGGTACCCTTACCCCTACTAGCCGGAGGTCGGCTGGTAAGCTGAAGACAGGTGGCCGCGATAACCGCGGCCACTTTTGCTCAGAGAGGAGAGGACTCGTTTGACCGAGCGGATGGTTTTCCATCCGTATGCCGGTCGGTGCGCGTCCAACAGAGGAGTGGGGCTCACAACATCAGTCGAGAAGGGACAGGAGGCGGCTGAGAAAGCGCCAGCGTCTGCGCATCCGCGCCGGTTGACGCGGCGAACCTTCCTAACGCTGTCGGCCGCGACCGTGGGCGGCATGGCGCTCTATTCCGGTGAGGTGGCCCGGCACGAAATCAGCGTGGAAGAGCATACCGTGCATCTGGACCGCCTGCCGGATGCCTTTCGCGGCATGCGGATATTGCAGATCTCCGACATCCACTACATGGAATTCACGGAGAGCTTTTTCGTGCGCGAAGTGGTGGACCACGTCAATCGCCTGAAGCCCGATATGGTGCTGATCACAGGGGATTTCGTGACCTATGGGCCTATCCGAATTCCGGAGACGCGGATTCACAAGAGTTTCGCGCTCCACCACATGCCGGAACTGGCCTCCATCCTGAGCAATATTCAATGCCCATTGCGTTACACGTCGCTGGGCAATCACGATCAGATGGTTAACGGGCGGGCGATCTGGAACATCCTTGTGGACCATGGCCTTCCCTGTCTGGTGAATCAAGCCGTGCCACTGGAGAAAGATGGACAGCGGGTGTGGGTCGTAGGTCTGGGCAGCGCTTGCGTGGACGACGCAAAGCCGGACCAGGCCATCCCGGCCAGTGTCTCGCGCGATAAGGAGGCGATGATCGTGATGGCGCACGAGCCCGACATTTTGCCGGAGATCGCCAAATACGATGCCGATCTGATGCTGTCCGGCCATACGCACGGGGGCCAGATACGGATCCCTTTCCTGCCGCCCATGTTTTTGCCGCAATATGGCAAGCGCTATATCGAGGGCTGGTTCCACTATGGCCGGACTCAGCTTTACGTGAACCGCGGCGTCGGGGCGATTGGTCTGCCATTGCGGCTGAACTGCCCGCCGGAGATCACGGTCTTCACGCTGGCGTAGCCTGGAGTTTCAGCGTTCCTGGGCTGGCTCGCGGAGGCCGATGCCCAGAGCCTTCATCTTGCGGTAGAGGTGGCTGCGTTCCAGACCGAGGGTCTCGGCAGCGCGGCTCATGTTGCCGTTGCAGTCGTCGATTTTCTTGAGGATGTATTCCCGTTCGTAAGCATCGCGCGCCTGCTGCAGGGTGTCGAAATCGCCTGCGCGCACGGCGGTGCGATGCACCAGCATGGGCAGATGGCGCCTTTCGATGCGATGCACCTGGGGATTGAGGATCAGTACCCGCTCGACGACGTTCTTTAACTCGCGGACGTTGCCGGGCCAGTGGTAATGACACAGCAGCTCAAGGGCATCGTCGGCGATCTCCACGCGGGGACGGCCGTACTCGCGTCCAAAGCCGCGCAGGAACTCTCGAACCAGAAGCGGGATGTCTTCGCGGCGATCGCGCAGGGGCGGGACGAAAAAAGGAATCACATTGAGACGGTAGAAAAAGTCCTCGCGAAAATTGCCTTTGGCGATCTCGTCCTCGAGGTTCTTGTTGGTTGCAGCGATGACGCGCACGTCCACGCTGACGGGCTGCAGAGCACCGACCGGGAGAAAGCGCTGTTCGTCGAGCGCGCGCAGGACCTTGCCCTGCATCTTGAGGCTCATGTCACCGACTTCGTCCAGAAAGAGGGTTCCCCCGTTGGCACGCTCGAAGGTGCCCCGCTTCTCGGGGGGGCTGCCGGGCACCGCACCGTTGCGGTAGCCGAAGAGCTCACTCTCGATGAAGTCCTCAGGAATAGCGGCGCAGTTCAGCTCGACAAAGACGCGGTCGCGGCGCTGGCTTTCGGCATGAATGGCGCGCGCGATGAGTTCCTTGCCCGACCCGGATTCGCCGTAGATGAGAACGCGCCCGTTGGTCGGGGCCATAAGCTTGATTTGCTGGCGCAGGGCGCGGGCCTGCACGCTTTCTCCGGTGATCTGCTGCTCGACAGTCAGCTGGCGACGAAATTCGAGGTTATCGGCACGCAGCCGTTTGGCCTCGATCGCATTCTTGACGACGATCAGCGTCCGCTCCAGCATCAGCGGCTTTTCCAGAAAGTCGAACGCGCCCAGCTTGGTGGCCTTCACTGCCGTCTCGATGGTGGCGTGGCCGGAGATAACGATGACTTCGGGGCGGGTATCCGCGTCCATGGAGCGCAACTCTGCGAGCACTTCGAGGCCATCGCGGTCGGGCAGCCAGATATCGAGGAGCAGGAGGTCGTAGACAGGATCGCGCGCCTGGGTAAGTCCCTCTGCCGCCGTAGCGGCACTGGCGACGGCATAGCCTTCTTCGCGGAGAATCTCTTCGAGAGTCTCGCGAATCTCGGCTTCATCATCCACGATGAGGATATGGTTCACGGGATCAGACCGTCCGGGTCAGCGCCGGGGCCGGCATGCTCTCCGGGGATGGCGGCTCGGCCAGCGGCAGTTCGATGATGAAACGCGCGCCGGCGGGCACATTGTTCTCGGCGCGAATGGTGCCACCGTGGTCCTGGATGATCTTGGCGACAATGGAGAGCCCCAGGCCGGTGCCGCGATGCCTCGTCGAGAACCAGGGCAGGAAGAGCCGCTCGCGCATGTCGTCGGTGATGCCGGGCCCTGTATCGGAGACGACAATCTCGGCCATCCCGCGGGTATCGGCGACGCCGGTCCGGATGGACAGCACGCGCAGCAGACTGTCCTGCATGGCTTCGGCGGCGTTATCGATGAGGTTGGCAATGGCGCGGCGCAGGGCTTCCGGATCGGCCATCACCGGAGGCAGGCCTGGATCCAGCCGCTGCTCGACGTGGATATTGCCCATGCGACCCTCGAAGAGCAGCAGCGCGTTCTCGACGATTGCGTTTAGTTCGGCAGAATGCGGATGGGCCACAGGAAACTCCGCCAGCGCGGCAAACTGACCGACCAGGGTGCGCAGCGACTCGACGGAGCCGAGAATCACATCGCAGCATTTGCGAATGACGCCGGGCGACTCCGGCAGGCTGCGATCGACATGGCGGCGGATGCGCTCCGCGGAGAGCGTGATCGGGGTGAGCGGGTTGCGGATTTCATGAGCGACGCGCTGGGCCACTTCCTTCCAGGCCGCCTGGCGCTGGGCGTGGAGAAACTCCGACACGTCCTCCAGCACGAGAATCGAACCAAGGTTCGGCCCTCCCCGCGCATCCAGGGACGCCATAGTGACGGAGAGGTTCGCGACGCCGTGCTGGGTGCGCAACTCAAATTCGGACGAAGCCGTGCCCATACGGTGGGCGCGGCGATCCAGGCGCACCAGATCCTCGGCAAATTCCGCAGGCACGAGAGAATCCAGAAGCACGCCGGTGAGGTTCGGCCGCCCCTTCAGCCGCAGCAATTCAGCAAAGGCG
>JBAUZR010000065.1:0-11623 GCA_049585375.1 Acidobacteriaceae bacterium | reverse complement strand
GCCTACAGCCGGTGTGGCTGATCCTGGCAGCGGTGATCGAGATTGAGGCCGCTACGCCCGTTTTCACGTTCAGTTCTCTCGCCAGACTACAAACTGGTGCTTCGGATCGAAAAGGTCTTCTGACCGGAATTGGCGTTCAGAGTAAAACAGATATAGCAACCTGGTCGCGGTTCGTGAAGCCGGTGTGCGTCCGACCTTCGACGGCTTCGTCGATTTTCCGACAGTTATTGCTGCCGGGACGGTGTCCCTATCCGCCAATCCAGTGCGATAGCACGCCGTCAACGGAGAATGCACCAGCTCCTTCGACAATGATCACGATGGCCAACGCAATGGCCAGCAGGTGGTACTCGATACCATGGCCTTTGCGATCGCCAAACCAGTTCATGAAAAGGCCAAACTTCCCGTGCACCATGAAAATTGCCGCGAGCATGTTGACGACGATGCCCAGTGCGCTGAGGCGAGCAAGAAATCCCAGGATGAGCGCCCCACCGCCCAGGAATTCGGCCCCCACAGCCGCGACGGCCACGACCGTGGGAAGACCGACATGCTCAGTCAAATTACTGAGTGTCTTCCTCAAACCCGGCCCTCCAAACCAGCCGAGCACCTTTTGTGCACCGTGCGCGAAGAAAATGATGCCCAGAATGATGCGCGCAAAAGTTGGAACCCAATTTGGATCTGTTGCAAGGATCTCTAATAACATGAGGTCTCCTAATGCTGACAGTGCGTTATCTCACTGGCCCCAGTGTGTCGCCGCGCGATATCTATGAGGCCAGTCTCTAGCGTTCCAGCTTGAAGCGATAGGTGAATCCTATATAGGCATACGTCAGAGGAGCACCATGCTTCTCGCTCGTCATCACTTCGCCTGGAAAGAAATGACCAACGCCGAGATTGGTCACGAAGGACTTGTAATAGACGTACTTCGCAGAGGCGTCGAACTCGGTGCCGATATCGTCGCTTCTGAAGCCTCCCGATGGCGCAGCAATCACACTCGCGCCCGCACCGGAATAGACGCCATCGTAGGCGGTGGCCACGTGCAGCGATCCGCCCTGGAGCAGCACCAGGAGGTCCCTGTGCGGTGTCAGTTGCAGGCTCAGACGGCGCTGCTTGATGTCCTGAAAGCCGAACAAGTCGACCAGGCCGAAGGCATTGTGGTTACTCGGATACTGCTGGTCGTAAGTCCCGATGCGATCGGCATTCCTGTGCGGATTACCGGTCGCGTAGTCGTACTCGGCCTGGAGGTGTGGCTGCCATGGCAGGCGTTTGGTTCCGTAGCCGCCACGGACGATTGCCGCGCCTGCATGAATTGAATCGTTGCTGTAGCTGCCACGCTGCAGATCCGCAGTGCCCGACGAATCGAATCCTAGCGGAAGCTTTGTCTCATAGTAGGAGCCAAAGGTGAACTCGGTCTTGCTGCCGACTATGTCCTGCTGGCTGGTCACGCGGGGCAGAGCGCGTACAAGGATGAACGGCTCAATCGTAGTATGGGGTACCCAGGTCGCCAGCTTCGCGTGCACGCCGTGGAAGGTCAATCCCGCGCCGTGCTTATCGAGACTGGTGGGGTATATCGTGACCACAGAAGTGGTAAAGATATTTAGCTGGTTGACGCTCCCGACGCGCATGTAGAAGCCATCCCAGGTGCGGCTGGTGTTGGTCCAGTCGCTGATACCAACCACGCGCTCGTCGCCAATTCTCAACTCCTCCCGCCCCACAATGAACTGCACCGGTTTGTAGTGAAAATCAACGTATCCCTGCCTCAGGTCGAACGTGTCGCGCATGTTTGCCGCCGTATCCCGGAGCGGGAGTCCCAGCGCGTGCAGGTCCAGGAATTGTGCGTAGAGCGTCAGCCAATTCGTTGGGACCGCCGTCATGCCGCCCCAAACGCGAGTCAGCTCATACAGGCGGTCCTGACCGGAGACATACCCCAGCGAGGTCTGCTCCTCGGTGCGCCCACGCAGTTCCATATCCAGCGTCATCCAGTTGGGAATATCACTGCTATGAAAGGGCTGGACAATACCTTCTTTCAATGGATACAAAGCTTGCTGCGCCAACCCGGATGAGACAAACGCAAAGACGGCGAACATGGCCGAAACCCGCGTCAAAGCCGACCAGGGCCGAAGGATCCTTGTAACATCGGCGGATTTACGCAAGCGACAACTCCTTCAGGAAGCCCGGAGTCCCGCATTGCGCATGGCTCCGGGCGTTGGGCCGGTCTGGTTTTCTTCCTGCCTACTTCTCTGGAACGACGACAACTTCCGTTCTGGAGATATTCGCCAGGAACTCTTCGCCGGTGCCAATGTGTTCGTTCACAAGGCGCGATGGGGTGTGGGCGAGCCACTCACCCAGCGAAATATCCTGGTACTCTGACGTTGGAAATACCTCCAGAAAAAGCAAGTCGGTATCCCCGATGTTCTCGATATAGTGCGGCAGTGACTGGTCGATGTAGCCAACGTCGCCAGGGTGGAAGTCCATGGTGCGGGCGTGTCCGCCGGCCGCAAAGACGGTCATACGGGCTGTGCCTTTCACGTAGTACTGCCACTCATCCGCATTCGGGTGCCAGTGCAGCTCACGCATGCCGCCCGGTCGGACCGTTACGATTGCCGCTGCGATGTCTGTGGCCGGGAAGTTGTTACGGTCAACAATCTTCACGCTGCCGCCCGCCGTTACTTTGGTGGGCTGCATCTTGTCGGTAAAGAAGGCAAATGTATTTGGAACCGGACCATTTGCCTCGTAAACCTGCTTC
This sequence comes from Acidobacteriaceae bacterium, assembly GCA_049585375.1. GTDB lineage: Bacteria > Acidobacteriota > Terriglobia > Terriglobales > Acidobacteriaceae > Palsa-343. The sequence goes on along the minus strand of JBAUZR010000065.1, from coordinate 8,883 downwards.
TTTTCTTCCGCCAGGGGGCGCGGCAGTTGGGCTGGGAAGATAAATCTTTCCCGCGGCGGCACATTGTCAAAGGTGGACTGTGGAACGCTGAAGTTCTTCGCCAGCACCTCACCTGGAGTGTGGTGCATAAAGTCAGTCAGCAGGAAGGTCTCGAACTCGTTGAAGTTGCCGTCGTTGAACACCAGAATGAACTGGCAGCCATTCTCGCCCAAACCCTGAATTGAGTGGGGTACGCCGCCTGGAAACAGCCAGAGATCTCCCTCCTTCACGTCGTCGACAAATGCCCGCCCCTTTTGATCGACTGCGGTGATGCGCGCTGTGCCGGCCGTCATAAAAGCCCATTCAGCGCTCAGGTGCCAGTGCAATTCGCGAACGCCGCCGGAGATCAGTCGCATCTCTACGCCGGCCATCCTCTTCGACAGAGGGAAATCGCGCACCGTTACCTGGCGGGTCCAGCCACCGGCCTCGATACGCTTGTGCGCCAGAGCGAAGGGGTATTTGAACGGAGGCTGGCCACCCGCGTCGCTCTCCGGCGGGTACATTGAGTCTGGCTCCTGCGCCTCAAGAGCCGGATTCCTCGGCCCCAACTCCTGCTCGTTGACGCCGGTATGTGTGTCCCCGCTCAGGTCCTTCGTCTGCTGCTGTGCGCCGGCCAAAATCGGAAGGCTCACCGCTGCCGCCAAAGCGGCCGAGGTTTTCCCCAGAAACGATCTTCGGCTGACGAGGTCATTACCTATTCCATTGTCTTGCTCTGCCATACTGTTCCTCCGTTCGTGCCGGTCCATCGCAATGAACCCTTAATGACTGGACCTCTTCCAGTTACTGGCGACTGGAACTAACACTTGATCATTTGCCTCGTATCAGCGGCATTTCCGGCGATGTAGATGGATCCTGGCCAGGCATTGACCATCTGCTCGAAGGCGATGAGATTGCCGCCTTCATCGACCACAGCCACATTCATCGGCTGCCCCACTCTCTTCTGCCTCCTCCTCAGCAGCAGCGATGATGCGCCGCGCATCCGCGAGCTAAATCATCGTTCCTCCTCTCCGTCGCTTGGGAGCGATGCACAACGTTTGGATGTTTGAACAAAGGATTTGGTACGCGGCAGGGTCACGCCTTACAAAGGACCATCGACTCAGCATCACCATGATCAGGGTCCTTTAGCGGTGTCACAGGCTCTTGTCCGGTAATCGTATGCGCGATGTGGATCCTGGTCGGCGCCAGAGGCACAGACCATATGCAAGCCCTGCATTCGCTTGGAGGAGATGACAACGGCATCGCTCAGATTCGCGACCTCGCCTTGGGGCAGCTTCATGATGCTGTCTCCCGACACCTGCCCTCGCCTTGCAAAGGAGCCTCTCGCTGCATGGGAGATCCACGTGACGCCGAAGATGCGGTTCAGGATGCCCCCTCTTGTCCGCTTACAGGCATCTGGATCAGTTCAAGGGGACGGCAAAGATGACGACCTGGCTAACCGCCATCGTTACGAATAGTGCTTTGGCGCAGTTGCGCAGAAGGCCGCGCCACTTTCACGTGTCTTTGAACGAACAAATCAATGATGAGCAGAACATTTTCTTGTCCGACACGCTGGCCGACAACAGGCCGAACCCAGAAGACGAGTGTGCCAGTTCGGAATCGCATAGTTTCCTGATGCAGTGCCTTTCGGAGCTTCCGCCTTCGTTGCAGCGGGCGTTTCGGATGCACTATATAGATGGACTGAGTACAAACGAAGTGGCGCGGCTCTTGAACGTGTCGGTTTCAACGATGAAGTCGCGCGTATGGCGGCCGCGCACGCGCTTGAAGCGGATGATGAGAAAGAGAGGATCACTCAGATGAGTTATGAACCGGATGCAAGGCGGTACGACGGAGCTCAATTCCGGCGGTCTGGACGATCGGGGATCGTCCTGCCCCCGATTTCGCTCGGGCTCTGGCAGAACTTCGGAGGCGTGAATGTTTTTGAGACTGGCCGGGCAGTGGTTCGGCGAGCCTTCGACCGCGGCGTAACGCATTTCGATCTGGCCAACAACTATGGGCCCCCGTATGGATCTGCAGAGGAGAACTTCGGGGAGATTCTGCGGAAGGATTTTCACAGCCTCCGCAATGAACTTCTGATTTCGACAAAGGCGGGATGGGATATGTGGCCGGGGCCCTATGGCGTGGGCGGCTCCCGCAAATATCTGCTCGCGTCTCTCGACGAAAGTCTGGCGCGCATGGGGCTCGAGTACGTCGACATCTTCTATTCGCACCGGCCGACCACAGATGTTCCTTTGGAAGAGACCATGGGTGCACTGGTCCAGGCTGTGCGCCAGGGCAAAGCTTTGTATGTTGGCATTTCATCATATAGCCCGGAACGGACGCGCGAAGCGGTACAGATTCTGAAGAGCGAAGGGGTTCCGCTGCTGATTCATCAACCCTCCTACTCGATGCTGAATCGCTGGGTGGAGAAGGAGCTTCTCGGCACGCTAAAGGAACTCGGTGTCGGCTGCATTGCATTCTCTCCGCTGGCCCAGGGACTCTTGACGAACAAATACCTGAATGGGGTGCCCGAAGATTCCCGTGCGAAGGAGGGTCTGTCGTTTCAGAAGGAGTTCCTGAACGAAGAAAACCTCAAGCGGGTGCGGGCGCTGAACCAGATTTCTCAGCGCCGCGGACAGTCGCTGGCTCAAATGTCAATTGCGTGGGTTCTGCGCGACGAGCGAGTAACCTCGGCGCTGATCGGCGCGCGCAACGTGGAGCAACTCAATAATTCGCTTGATGCGCTGAAGCAGCTCCACTTCACCGACGATGAGCTCACCGAGATCGATCGCTATGCGCAGGACGGATCGATCGACATCTGGAAGGATGCCCGCGAAGGCACCGCGTGACAACGGCAAGTGATTAGCTGACGCGGCCGGCGATAACGCAACTGCATATGACCCCGGTCAACAAGCTAATACTCTCGAACCTGAGGTCAGCAGGCATGCAGCTTTCAACTTCGATCCTCCTCGTCGTGGCCGCGTGCTGCTTCCCGCGTCACTGCCGGCGCAACAAACCATCACCGGCCAGGGCAGCAACCCGGTGTTCGCCGGAAGATCACGCTCACCGATCTTCCAGTGCCCAAACCTGCCGAGGCCGTCAACAACACGCCCCACATCATCCCGCGCCCCGCCAGCGCCTGGCCCATCCGGACTTCACTGATACCGCCAGCAGTTATCCATGAAGATGATGCCGCGATCGATTGCGGCGCGGATGAGGCGGAGCTCCTGGGGCCTGCCGAAACAACCTGCGGGGTGTTAGCTCCTGACCGAGCAGGCTTGCGAGGTGTTCAGCCCTTGGTGCATTGTCCGAAGTCAACGACTACAAAAGTGATATCGTCCTTTTGATCCTGTTCCGAGCCTCTTGCAGGCCATCCAAGCACCTTCTCAAGCAGCGCAGACGCAAATTGTTCCGTGGTGAGATCGTCTGACTCTTCCAGAAGTTTCAGGAGGACAGCGTCGCCGAAGGAGTCTCCGGCTGGGTTCTCTGCGTCAGTGAGTCCGTCTGAATAAAGCAGCAGTCGATCGCCTTCTTCAAATCTGAACAGACTTTCCTGATACGTCTCATTTGTCCTCACACCAAGCAGCAATCCCGACTGGTCAAGGCGATCGACTCGCTTTGCTTGCCGGCGCCGCAAAAGCAGGGGCGGCTGGCCCGCGGAAGCGTATCGCCCAATACCGCTCCGCCGGTCGAGCGAGGCATATGCGGCAGAGGTGTACTGGCCAGAAGCCTCCTTGCAGAGCGTCGCGTTCAGGTCGCCAAGAATCGACGCTGCGCTCTGCTGTTTCTCTGCTCCAGCAAAAACAGACACTTTGACCATGGACGCGATGAGCGCCGCCGGAACCCCATGGCCCATGACATCCGCCAGTATGACGTTCAACGAGTCTGGGGGAGCCGAAGGAAATCCATAAAAATCTCCGGCGACTGAAGTCATGGGCGAATACCGTGCGGCAATCGTCCAGTCTCCGAGGATCGGCATTTCGGCTGGCAGAATTGCGTTCTGTATTTTTCGAGCGGCCTGCATCTCGCCGGTCATCTCTATCCACGCAGTCTCATTCAGGGAGACGCGGCGGGCCACGACGCACCCAAGAAAAGCGATCAATATGAAGAATCCGTACGGCTCGACTCGAAAGCGCACGACCCCGAGCTTGAAGTTCACGAGATGGTCGTAGGTAAACGCCAGAAAAAATATCAGCAGACCCGAGAACATCAAAGCCTGTCCCGGAATCGGCGGTGGCCGGTAGCCGGCAAAACGATCAAACAGCAATACCACAGGAAGGACAAGGACCAGCGCAATTCCGGGAGACGGAATCGTCCTCGCGTCCTCATGCAGAGCCATCAGGAGAAGGACAATGGCAACGGCTGCAGAATAGGTCCAAAGAATCCACCGCGAAGAGAGGTGCCACCCACTGCCATAAAATTCGCGAAACAACGACAAGGCTGGAACAACGGCGGCAAAGCCGATTAACTTTCCAAACACCACCAGCCAAAGCTCCGCCCGCGCATTCCAGTCAGGAAGAAAAATGGAACGAAGAAGGAGGGCGCACCCATAGGGCGCCGCAAAGAGGCCAAACCAAAGAAGAATTCTCTCGCTCTTCAACCTGCTGGCGAAATGGGCGCATATCGACAGAACGCCAACCGTCAAAATCACGGTTGCGACCATCACCAGCAACAGATCTCTCTGCAGAGGTATCACCACGCACCTCTTCGGACAGGGATGCGGCCGCTTAAGTCGAACACAGTCACGTTGCCTGAATCATGTTTACGAATAGAAATTGCCATTGCTTTTCCTCCTTGATTCAGGCGAAACCCAGCAGCTCGAACCGGGCACGGCATTCCGAGTGTCAACGTACCGACCACAATGATGGACATTCGACTTCACTTGACAGTCCTGGGACATGAGCAAGAGCAAACAAGTTGTTCAGCTCTTCGATTGCAATTTCCGTAAGGAGCGGCAGAGCGTGGATGGCCTCTTTAACGTTTCTCGTTACTAATCGAGACGCAGGCATCCTTCTCCAGCTTAGATTCAGGAGTGGAGTTGAATCGGGGATACAAGGAGGTCTTCGATGCGCACAGGGAGTTCGCGGACGCGTACGCCGGTGGCATGGTGGACTGCGTTCGTGATGGCGGCGGCGATACCGGCGAGGCCGATTTCTCCCACGCCGCGAGCGCCCAACGGGTTGAGAACCAGATCGGGATGATCGAGGAAGGTGACGTCGATGGAAGGTGCGTCCGCGTTGGTGCTGAGGATGTAGTCGGCGAGGTTGTTATTGATCGGCGCGCCGAACCGCGTATCGTAGCGGGTGGCCTCGAACAGGGCCATGCCGATGCCCATGACCACGGCTCCCTCAATCTGATTGAGGGCCGGCCTTGGGTTGAGAATTCGGCCGCCGTCGATAACAGTGACAACGCGCGAGACACGCAGGCGGGCGGTCTCCGGCTGCCATGTGACCTCCGCGAATTGCGCGCCAAATGAGTGGGTCGAAAACTTGCGATCGGGAGCGCCGAACGTGCCGGCGGATTTACCCTGTCCCGTGGCCGCGCGAATGCCGGCTTTGGAGAGGATGTGGCCGAACGGAACGCCTGTGGATGCGTCGGATGACTTGAGATGAACCTTGCCATTGGCCAGCACGAGCGCCTCGGCCTTCTGGTTGGCGAAGGCGGCGTCAGGGCCGAAGGTGGCGATGGAGAAAAGCATCTGCTGCGCTTTGTCGACGGCATCGAGGACTGCCGGAATAACAGAGGCCGTCGCCCAGGAGCCGCCGGAGATAGGACCAGGAGGAAGGTTGGTATCGCCGAGAACAACTTCGACGCGATCGTTGGGAACGCCGATGCGCTCGGCGACGATGTTGGACAAGACTGTGTAAGTGCCGGTACCAATGTCCTGGGTGGCACAGGAGACGCGCGCGGTGCCGTCGGACAGGAGCTCAACAAAGGCTTCAGCTTCGGTACGCTCTGCGATCCATGAGCAACCGGCGACGCCCCAGCCGAGGATTAGACCGGCCTGCTCTCCTGTGCCCTGCATGGAACCGATGCCTGGGGTGCGCGACGACCAGCCAAATTTTTCCGCGCCAACTTTGAGGCACTCGACAAAGTGACGTGAAGAGAATGGGAGGTTCAGGCCTTCATCCTTTTCAGGTTCGTTGAGCAGGCGGAGCTGGATCGGGTCAAGCTTTAACTCGATGGCGAGCTCGTCCATGGCGGACTCCAGCGCGAAGAGGCCAGGAACAGCCCCGGGACCGCGCATAGAAGTCGGGGTGCCGACGTTGCGCCGGACCAGGCCGGAGGTGGCGCGAAGATTTGCGACGCTGTAGCTGTACGGCGTGGCTTCGCTGCAACCTTCGGAGTAGTCATCCAGAATCGAGGTGTGGTTGAGCGAATCGTGCATGAGCGCGACAAGCTTGCCCTCAGGCGTGGCGCCAAGACGGATCCGCTGTTGCGTGCGAGGCCGGTGGCCGACATTTTGAAACATCATGTCGCGCGTCACTACGAGCTTGACCGGGCAGCCGAGGTTGCGAGAGGCTTGCGCCGCGATCACCGCGTGCGGCCACGGCCACAGCTTACCGCCGAATCCCGAGCCGAGGAAGCGAGAGATGACCCGAACATTTTCGATGGGAACGCCAAGCATCTGCGCAAGGACGTTCTGCGCGTTGCACACGGCCTGCGTGGTCTCGTAGAGAGTGAAGTTCTGTCCATCGAAGTCGGCCACAGAGGCGTGGAGTTCGATGGGATTGTGGGTTTCGGTGGGAGTGACGTAAGTCTGATCGACTTTGACGGCGGCGGCGGCGAACGCGGCATCGGGATCGCCGCGGTGCGAGTCAACCTTGGGCTTTGCCGTTGTTTCGGACTCCGCGAAATGAGTAGTTACATTAACTGGCGTGGTCTTGTAAGTGACCGTCACCGCGTTAGCGGCGGCGACCGCCTGCTCGAAAGTGATAGCAACGACAACCGCGACATACTGACCGTAGTAGCGGATTGTGTTGTCTTCAAAGGGCGGACGTTTTTCGTCGACGATGCCGGTGAACCCAGCGGGAGGTGCGGTCCGGAATAGCTTGCCAATGTTCGCGCGATGGTAGATGGCCTTGACGCCAGGCATGGACTGCGCGCGGCTGGTGTCGATTGCAGTAATGGAGCCGCTGGCGATAGTGGCACAAACAGGGACGGCGTAGAGCATGCCGGGGAGGTTGTAGTCGGAGGAGTACTTCGCCGTGCCGGTGACTTTGAGCGGGCCGTCGACGCGCGGGCGCGAGCCGTTGGTGCGGGGCGGAAGGGTGGAGTTGGTGGCCATGGCTGTCTCCTTGGAATGTCTCCCTACGCGGGCCGACTTACACGGGTCAGGCTGACGTGGCCTGGGATGCGAGCGTAAGGGCGTGTGCAATGCAGCGTTTGGCTAGCTCGACTTTAAACGCATTTTCCGATTGCGGGCGAGCGTCGCGCAGAGCAGCGTCGGCGGCGCGACGGAAAGTTGGTGTATCTACAGCGCCATGCAGAAGAGCCGCTTCGGCTTCGTGGGAGCGCCAGGGTTTCGTGCCGACTCCTCCGAGCGCCACGCGGATGAATGTGAACTTGCCGCCGGAGACCTCGGCGACGACGGCGGCCGATGCGAGGGCGAACTCGTAAGAAGCACGGTCGCGAAGCTTGAGGTAGACCTGTTTCGACTGGGCGCGCGGAGCGGGAAGAGTGACGTGGGTGATGAGTTCGCCGGGAGCGAGCACCGTCTCCTTATGCGGCGTCGTCCCAGGCAAAAGGAAAAACTCGCCAATGGGGATGCTGCGCGTGCCCGTGCTGCCACGCACCACGATGACGGCTTCCAGCGCCGTGAGGGCGACGTTCATGTCGGAGGGATTGGTCGCAATGCAGTCCTTGCTGGTGCCGAGAATGGCCAGCGTGCGGTTGTCGCCCTCGATGGCCGAGCATCCAGAGCCGGGAGTGCGTTTGTTGCAGGGCATGGCCGTGTTGCGGAAGTACATACAGCGAGTGCGCTGCAGCAGATTGCCTCCCGTGGTGGCCATATTGCGCAGTTGCGCGGAGGCGCCGGCAAGAAGTGCCTGCGAGAGCACGGAATAATCAGATTGAACGACAGGATGATGGGCCAGATCGGAGTTGCGGGCCAGAGCGCCGATCTGAAGACCTCCGTTGGGAAGCTTCTCGACGGTGTCGAGGCCGATGTGGTTGATGTCGATGAGTCGAGTGGGGCGTTCAACATCGAGTTTCATGAGGTCGAGCAGAGTCGTGCCGCCGGCGACAAAGCGGACATCCTGCTCGGAGGCGGCGCTGACAGCCTGGGCAGCATCTGCAGCGCGGCTATAGGCGAAGAGTTCCATGGGTAGACTCCTGGTTCGAGCTGGGGGCTAGGTGCGGTGGCGAACCTGCTGGATCGCAGCGACGATGTTGGGGTAAGCGCCACATCGGCAGATGTTGCCGCTCATCAGTTCTTTAACCTCGGCGTCGCCGGGGCCGCAGGGCTCTTTTAGCAGAGCGACCGCCGACATGATCTGACCGGAAGTGCAGTAGCCGCATTGGTAGCCATCGTGCTCGACGAACGAGGCCTGCATGGGATGGAGATCGCCGGGTTCGCCCAGGCCTTCGATAGTCGTGATGGCGTCGCCTTCGTGCATGACAGCGAGTGTCAGGCAGGAGTTGATGCGGCGGCCGTTGACGTGGACGGTGCACGCTCCGCACTGGCCATGGTCGCACCCCTTCTTCGTACCGGTCAGCGAAAGTGTCTCGCGCAAGCCATCGAGCAGCGTAGTGCGGGGATCAACTTCAATCCGGTAGGACTTGCTGTTGACGGAGAGGGTTATGGGCACCGCGTTCTCTACTTTCTCTTTCTTTGCCATCGCTGTTTCGGAGGGCGTCGCTGTGGAC
>JBAUZR010000064.1:0-5935 GCA_049585375.1 Acidobacteriaceae bacterium | reverse complement strand
TCGCCATACTGGCGGACGAACTTTGCCGGAGAGGTGAAGCTGAGGTTGACGAGGTCGTGGAGGACGAGGATCTGGCCGTCGCAGTCTGGTCCGGCGCCGATGCCGATGGTGGGGATGCCGACCTCGGCGGTGATGCGGGCAGCAACTTCACGGGGGACGCCTTCGAGGACCAGGAGGACGGCGCCGGCGGCTTCGAGGGTGTGCGCGTCGTGGAGCAGGGTGCTGACGGCGGCAATCGATTTGCCCTGCACCTTGTAGCCGCCCATTTTGTGGACGGACTGCGGGGTGAGCCCGAGGTGGCCGATAACCGGGATCTCCGCGGAGGTGAGGCGCTCGACCAGCTCGGCACGGCTGGCGCCGCCTTCGATTTTGACCGCCTGAGCGCCCGCTTCCTTTACGAAACGGACGGCGTTGGCAACACCGGTGGTGAGGTCGAGGTGGTAGGAGCCCCAGGGCATGTCGGCGGCGACGATGGCGCGGCGGACTGCGCGGCGAACGGCGCGGGTGTGGTGGAGCATCTCCTCTACGGTGACGGGAAGCGTGTTCTCGTAGCCGAGGACGACCTGGGCGAGCGAGTCACCGACGAGGATCAGGTCGATGCCGGCTTCGTCGACGAGGCGCGCTGTGGCGTAGTCGTAGGCGGTGAGCGCCGTGATGGGGCGACCCGTCTGCTTCTTTTCCTGCAATGTCTGGAAGGTGACCGGAACTGGCCGGATGGCCCCCGGATCGCTGGTGCGGAACTGCGTCATGCTCATGATGTCTCCAGTGCGGCTCCTCCCGCGGGCAGAGGATGCCACCCGAACCACTTCTTCACGATACGCCGGGGCGAGGCGGGAAGACAATCCGCGACGAAATTCGGCGCCGGTCGAATCGCAAGGGATCAGGGTGTGGCCGGGGCCTGGGCGGGCAGCGGATTCCTGCGCCGGAGCGCCGGAAGGTCCTTCAGTTTCAGCCACTGCTTCTCATAGAGATTCCAACTGGCCAGGGCGACGGTGAGCGAGGCGGCAAAGCCGATGGCATTGATGACGAGGACCCCGACGAATTCATTCGTATGCAGCCGCAGGGCGAGTTGATCGCTGCTGAATCCTGCCTTGGCCAGCACGGCAATGATGGGCAGATGACAGACGTAAAGGCAGTAACTGTATTTGCCAAAGAAACGCAGCAATGGCGTTCCAAGGATACGGCGGGTTCGGCTGCCGGTGGGCGTGCCCATGGCCAGGGCGATGCAGGAGGCGAAGAAGATTCCATTGAGGCTGATGGAGAGCGTGTCCATCGAGAGGGTGGGGACGTCACCCGGGCCGGCCAGGCAGGTTGGATTGAGAGCGCGCACGACAATGAGGCCGCAAAGGGCGGGCAGGGCGAGGCGCCGCGCCCATTTCGAAAGGATTTTCCAGTCGCCGGGATCGCGGAACGACAGAGCCACGATTGCGCCGACGGCGAGGGAATCGGCACGGCAGATGGTCCAGGTGTAGGAAGCGATGGGTAGGTGAATCTCAAAGAAGACGCCTCTGAGCACGAATGCGAGGGCCATAATGCCAAAGCAGAGGGCGATGAGGCGGCGGCGGGACAGCTTGAGGACCAGGAAGGGCCAAACCAGGTAGAACTGCTCCTCAATGGCGAGGGACCAGAAATGCTGGATGGGGTGAGGGATGGCGTCCCATCCCCGAAAGCCCTCATACCAGTTGATGACGTAAGTCCACGCAAAGAGCTTTGCGACGGGAGAGGTGTGGATGCTGTCACGCATGGCGGCGGAAACGCCGTGATGAATATGCGCCAGCAGGAACGGGACGACGACGAAGAAAAAGATCAGGGCGCCGTAATAGAGCGGAAAGATGCGAACGGTTCTTCGACCGTAAAAGACGCGGAAATAGTGAGAGCTGTTGCGGGCGTCGTAGAGAATTCCGGTAATCAGGAATCCGGAGAGGACGAAGAAGAGATCCACGCCGGTCCAGCCCATGCCGGCGACGTAGGCATAAAGGCGCAGCCAAAGCGGGTGGCCGAAGCGGGTTGTTCCGTTCTCCCAGAAGTGGAAGAACATGACGAGGAGGATGGCGATGCCACGGATTCCATCCAGCACCGGAACGCGTTCACCCGAAGAGACCCCTTTTCCTGAAGCGGGGAGAGAGTGACTATCGCGCGGGGCGGATGCGGTTGACATGGTCCAGGGGTCCATTGTCCGGCATCGGTCCGGGGGGATGGGACCTTTTGGGGCCGGAGAGCAGGTTGCTGCCCGATAGCAGACGGGCATGAAAACCAGTCATCCTCGGCGAGGAGGGCTGGCCGGAAGCTGGAGCGGGCGAAGGGAGTCGAACCCCTACCCGAAGCCTGGAGGGCTTCGATTCTGCCATTAAACTACACCCGCGTTCTTTTTTTACCGGTTGGTCAGCGTCTTTAGCAATGACGCTTTGGCAGTACTTTCATAATTCTTTCGTGAATGAGGATTGTGCGGGTGCGGCTGTTCGGGAGGATGCGGGCGGGATACGATGAGGGGCAGATCAGATCTTCACATCCGGCTTGTCCCATGAGCGCGGCTGGCGTTGCGTGACCGCTCAGGAGTGCGCAACGGAGGCAATACCAACCGTTTATGATGGGCGAAGCTTCCAGGTGAGCGAATCCTGCACATGAATGACACAATTCTCGTGACCGGAGGAGCGGGGTTTATCGGGTCGAACTTCGCCCTGCAGTGGCTGGAGCATGTCGGCTCCCCGGTGGTTAACCTCGACCGTCTGACGTATGCCGGCAACCCGAGAAATCTGGACTCGATCCAGCGGGACACGCGGCACCTGCTGGTGCACGGCGATATCTGCGATGCGGAGCTGATCGGCACGCTGCTGCGCGAGCATCGGCCCCGCGCTCTTGTCCATTTTGCGGCGGAAAGCCATGTGGACCGGTCGATCGTGGCGCCGGATGCTTTTATCCGCACTAACGTGGAGGGGACGTTCCGGCTGCTGGAGCAAACGAAGGGCTACTGGTCGGGGCTGGACGAGGGTGAGAAGCGGGCCTTTCGGTTTCTGCATGTCTCCACCGATGAGGTGTACGGCTCGCTGGGGCCGAGCGATCCGGCTTTTTCGGAGACAACTTCGTACGCGCCGAACAGTCCGTATGCGGCGTCGAAGGCTGCCTCGGATCACCTGGTACGGGCGTATCACCATACGTTCGGGCTGCCGGTGCTGACGACGAACTGCTCCAATAACTACGGGCCGTTTCAGTTTCCGGAGAAGCTGATTCCGCTGATGATTCTGAATGCTCTCGAAGGCAAGCCTCTGCCGGTGTATGGGGATGGGGCAAATGTGCGCGACTGGCTGTTTGTTGAGGATCACTGCGGGGCGATTCGGACGGTGCTGGAGCGGGGACGCGTGGGCGAAACCTATAACATTGGCGGCAACAGCGAGAAGAAGAATCTGGACGTGGTGCATACGATCTGCGATCTGGTGGATGAGATGAGCGGAGATGGCGAGCCGGGATCGCGGAGAAAGCTGATTACGTATGTCAAGGACCGGCCGGGACATGACCGGCGGTACGCGATCGACGCGACGAAGATCACACAGGAGCTGGGCTGGCAGCCGGCTGAGCAGTTTGAGAGCGGCCTGCGCAGGACGGTTCGCTGGTACCTGGACCACCTGGACTGGGTGGAGAATGTTCGGACCGGTGCCTACCTGCAGTGGATCGAGCAGAATTATGGGGAGCGGCTGACCCGATGAAGGGAATCATTCTTGCGGGGGGATCAGGGACGCGGCTTTACCCGGTGACGCATGTGGTTTCGAAGCAGCTGCTGCCGGTGTACGACAAGCCGATGATCTATTACCCGCTGAGCACTCTCATGCTGGCGGGGCTGCGGGACGTTCTGATCATTTCCACGCCGCAGGACACGGAGCGTTTTCGGGAGTTGCTGGGAGACGGGCACGGCTGGGGGATCAACATCAGCTATGCAGTGCAGCCCAGCCCGGACGGACTGGCGCAGGCCTTTTTGATTGGGCGGGAATTCATTGGGCAGGATGCATGCTCGCTGGTTCTTGGGGACAACATCTTTTACGGCCAGTCGTTCTCGAAGCAGCTGCAACGGGCGGCGCAGATCGAAAAGGGGGCGACGGTCTTTGCCTATCCCGTGCATGATCCGGAGCGATACGGCGTAGTGGAATTCGACAGCGCTGGAAGGGCGATCAGCCTGGAGGAGAAGCCAAAAGTGCCGCGTTCGCGGTACGCCGTGACCGGGCTGTATTTTTACGATAACCAGGTGGTGGATCTGGCAGCGTCGCTGAAGCCTTCGCCTCGAGGCGAACTGGAGATTACGGATCTGAATCGTCTTTACCTGGAAGCAGGCACACTGCATGTGCAGATCATGAGCCGGGGCATGGCCTGGCTGGATACCGGAACTCATGATTCGCTGTTTGAGGCGGGGCTGTTTATCCAAACGGTCGAGCGCCGCCAGGGATTGAAGATTGCATGTCCGGAAGAGATTGCTTATCGGCTGGGATATATTTCGGCGGAGCAACTGGAGAAGCTCGCTGAGCCTGTGCGCAAGAGCGGATATGGACAATATCTGCTGGGTTTACTGCGCGAACCCCTTTTCGCTGCTGAGAGCGAAGTGTGATGAGGATTGAGGAAACGGGACTTCCTGGGGTCCTGCTGTTGAAACCCACGATCTATCGGGACAGCCGGGGCGCGTTTCTGGAGACATGGAACCAGCGGACGATGCAGGAGGCTGGGCTTCCGACGACCTGGGTGCAGGACAACTTCTCCATTTCGAAGAAAAATGTTCTGCGGGGGATGCATTACCAGATTACGCAGCCACAGGGAAAACTGGTGCGGGTGGTGTATGGCGCGGTGCTGGATGTGGCGGTGGATCTGCGGAAGAGCTCGCCGCAATTCGGAAAGCATGTTGCGGTGGAGCTTTCGGAAGAGAACAGCGCCATGTTGTGGATTCCTCCAGGGTTCGGGCACGGATTTCTGGCAATGGCCGAGATTGTTGGGTTTTCCTACAAAGTAACGGAGTATTACTCGCCGACCGCAGAGCGCACGATTCGCTGGAACGATCCGGACCTTGGGATTCCCTGGCCGGTGGATGCGAAGAGCGTGATCGTTTCCGAGAGGGATTCGGAGGGTTCGCTCCTGCGCGACGCGGAGGTCTTCTCGTGAGCAGCGAGCGCCGGATTCTGATCGTCGGCGCCGGGGGCCAGGTGGGACGAGAGCTGCAGCGCAGCTTCAGCGATTTTGGCACGATGGTGGCCGTCGATCGCGAGGGCGTCGATCTCGCTGTGCCGGAGCAGATTCGGGAGCTGGTGAGCCGGGTCAGGCCGACTCTTATTCTGAATGCGGCCGCTTATACGGCAGTGGACCGTGCGGAATCAGAACTGGAGCTGGCAATGGCGATCAACGCCGAGGCGCCGCGGGTTTTGGCGGAGGAAGCCCGGAAGCTTGATGCCCTGCTGGTTCACTATTCGACGGACTATGTGTTCGACGGCGCGAAGCGGGGACCGTGGACCGAAGAGGACGCCACCCATCCGCTGAACGCCTATGGGAAGAGCAAACTCGCCGGGGAGGAAGCGATCCGCCGCGTTGGTGGATCGGCTCTGGTGTTTCGGACGAGCTGGATCTATGGGCCGCACGGAAAGAATTTTCTGCTGACAATGCTGCGTCTGGGGGGTGAACGCGACTCTCTGAGCGTGGTGGATGATCAGATTGGGGCGCCCACCACTTCGATTGCGCTGGCGGATGCTACGCGGGCGATTGTGGAAGGAATTGTGGCGGGGAGTTTCGGCAGTCCCGAGTCATGGGCCGGTCTCTATCACATGACGTGTGCGGGATCGACGAGCTGGTGCGGCTTTGCGCATGCGATTTTCGCGGGCGCCGGGGATCTGATGGACGGAAAACGCCCCGCGGTGAAGCCGATCGCGTCCAGCCATTATCCGACACCGGCTAAGCGGCCGGAGAATTC
>JBAUZR010000063.1:0-3153 GCA_049585375.1 Acidobacteriaceae bacterium | reverse complement strand
GAAGACGCCTGTCTTTCTGTCGTAAGCGATAACATCCGGTTCACCGCCCGTCGCTTCCATTTCATGCAGCGACCGCAACGCTTCAGCATTCTCTTCCAGCCTTGCCTGCACTCTCTTCCATGCAACTCCTTCATGGCGGCCCATGTTCTTCTCGAATCGAGTCTGCAGGGTCTGGAGCAGCGAGTCTCGTTGTGTTCCGGAAAGCGTCATCACTCCTCTTCAATCCTGATTCGTCCGCGTAGCCTGCAGACGCCGCCATGAAAAGTAAGACGCTGCCCACAAAACACTGGTCAGCGTCGATGGGACAAAGGCCAGCGGGCGATCGCTGATGGAGGAGTGGGCAATAACCGCCGACACGAGGTTGATGGCGAAACCGGCGTAGGCCCACTCCCTGAGCCGCGCAGGGATCATGGGGACGAGCAACACAGCTGCACCCACCAGTTTGGCCAGTGAAAGCTCGTAGCGGAAAGCGCCGTTGGCAAAGCCGAGGCGCGCGAAGGCCTGCGCGCCCTGCGGCAGCAGCTCATAGTAAGCGGTGAAGCTCATCTCCAGGCAAAACAGCCCGGTAAAAACCCAGAAGAGGAGAGGGATGGCTTTGGGGATGATGTGATCGGCCGCGATGGCCGGCTTGCTCATTGTCGACTCCATGGCGTTTCTCCTTCGATTCAGGAATTCTCAGTCGTCTTCGTTCCGTCCGCTTTCGCAATGCCGAACTGCTGCGAATACTCCGCGACCAGCCGCTGCCAGCCGAACTGCATGGCGTCGCGACCGGCGATACGCCCGATCGGCGCCCCGTTCAGCAGCCGATCGAGCACGTCAAAGCTGATATGCCAACCGGCCGCGCCCCACGCAATGAACCGGCGATCGATGTTGTGCCAGAGTGTGATCCGGGTGCCTTTGCCCAGAGGCTCCAGTTCCCAGCGCAGGTCGCCGAATTCCAGCATGTGAGGAGCATCCGCGCGCGTCACCCTGGCCTCGGTCACCTGCCCCGTTCCAGTCCACGTCAGCTCCACGGCTGCTCCTTCCCAGTCCAGGTTGCGGTCGGCGTCGAAGGGCGCCCACTCGCGCAGATGCTCAGGAGCGGTCAAAGCCTCCCATACCCTTGACGGCGGGTGGCGCAGCTCCCGCACCAGCACCAGCGTCCACTTCTCGCCGCCTTTTTCCGCGCGGGCTCCGGTTGCCGGACCCGGCACATACTCTGCGCGACTGCCCATTGGCTTCAGCCTTTCCACATGAGCTGCGTGATCTGGATCCGGTTCCCGCAGGTGTCGTTCACCATCGCGATCTTCGATGCCGTCACGTCGGTCGGCGGCATGGTGAACTCGGCGCCCTTCGCCTTCATCTGCTCGTAATCCGCCTGAAGATCGTCGGTAAAGAACATCGCCGCCGGCTGGCTCTGCTGGAAGAGTGCCTGCTGATAGGCCTGCGCGGCCGGATTATTGTTGAGCGCCAGCTGCAACTCGGTGCCCTGCGGCTCTTCCGCTGAGGTGACCGTGAGCCAGCGAAACGGTCCCTGGCTGAAATCCGACTTCTTCACAAAGCCCAGCACTTCCGTATAAAAGCGCAGAGCCTTCTCCTGATCGTCGACATACACGCTGGTGATTTTGATCTTCACGGCTTTTCTCCTTTGTTTTTGTTGCGCGCGCGGCCAGAGCCACGACGCCGGGTGCTGCGTTTTAGTTGTGCGGCCTGCTCCATTCGGTCCAGATGCCGTTCCAGGGCATCCACATGCGCGGACCAGAACCGACGAAACGGCTCCAGCCACGCATCTATTTCTTTCAGCGGCTCCGGCCTCAGCCGATACAAGCGACGTTGTGCGTCCACCGTAGCCTCCACAAATCCAGCGTCGCGCAACACCCGCAGGTGCTTGGATACGGTCGGCTGCGACATTTGCAGCTGCCGCTCAATCTCCCCCACCGATTGCTGGGCGCCGGCGAGCAGGCCCAGAATCGCGCGACGGCTCGGTTCTGCGATCACTTCGAATACAGATTCCACTCTTCTGATATACCTCCATACGCATATACGTGTAAAGGCATATACGAAAATAAATTGTTCCTGTGACGTCGGCTCCGCTGATGCTGCGGGTTGCCGTTTATACGGCCGAAACGAGAGATTTGACGAGAAGACTCGTCATCCGCACTGGACGATGACCGAATGGCAACCGCAGATCCTTCCGACCCGCCGCGGGACTGGTCAGGGTGACAGACGTGAATGGCGGTGGCTTCGCGACAGGCTACGGGCTACAGACTGTGAGCTAAGGACTGTGAGCTAGAGACTGCCGTCCTGCGGGAGGCGGACCACGAACTCCGTCCGGCCCGGCTCCGAGGTGAAGGCGATGGTTCCGTTGTATTGCCCGGTGACGATTCGCCTGGCGATATCCAGACCCAGGCCCGTGCCCACGCCCGCCGGCTTGGTGGTGTAGAAGGGCTGAAAGACCAGCTCGCGCTGCTCTGCTGGAATCCCCTGCCCCTGATCGGCGATGCCGACGCACACCGCGCCATCCTCGGTCCAGGTGCGGATGCGCACCTTTGAGCTCTCGGGCGCCGCGTCGGTCGCATTGTCGAGCAGGTTGGTCCACACCTGGCTCAGGCCGGTACCTCGCGTCCTGAGCTTCGGCAGATCGGCCGCAAAATCCTTCTCCACGTTCAGCTGCTTGTACCGGAACTTGTGCCCGAGAATCATCAGAGTGCTCTGGATGCTCTCGTGGACATCCACCAGGCGCTCGCCATTCTTGTCCTCATAGGCGTACTTTTTCACGGCCATCACCAGATCGGTGACGCGCCCCAGGCTTTCTTCAATCGTGGTGAGCTGCTGCATTGAGGAGATCAGGGAGTCGAGCCAGTTGAGCGCGTCCTGGAGTGCCTCGGGCGGAAAGGCCTGCTGGGCGCAGGCGATGTCGGCCTGCCGCCACCCCGCCGCTACCAGCGTGGGGGCCAGTTGCCACGCGCCACGCACACCCAGGCCCTCCAGCCACGCGCCCATCTCCTCTTCAGCGTCGGATTCCTCGAGGGTGCTGGCGGCTTTGGGCCGGTCCTGCGCGAGCGCCTCCCGCTGCAGATCGAGCAGGCACGCGGTTTGTTCCTGGTTCAGCGGCAATCGGCAAAAGCGCAGGCTGATGTCCTGCAGGCGCGTCAGATTCTCGCGCAGCAGCGC
>JBAUZR010000062.1:0-18376 GCA_049585375.1 Acidobacteriaceae bacterium | reverse complement strand
GTGCGGTGACGCGACGGCCGGGCGCGCCGACGGCGGTGGTGCATCTGTGGAGCGTGGGCGGCGGAACTTCGGAAGACGCAGACGCGAGGACGGTGATGCAGGCGCAGGCGCTGGGCAGCGCGTATGTTCCCTGGATCGTCCAGGCCATGACGGCGGCGAGCGATCATCTCGGGGCGAATTGGGCGAATGCGCCGCGGCTGTGGATGATTACAGCCGGATGTATGCATGTGAGCACAGGCGAACCACTGCCGCGTTTGGCGAGCGCGCCGCTGTGGGGCATGGGGCGCACGATAGCGCAGGAGCATCCGGAACTGCGAGCGACGCTGGTGGATTTGAGCGCGACTCCCGACACGGAGGAGGCGCGGGCCCTGGCGCGGCGAATTCTCGCCAACGGGGATGAAGATCGCGTGGCGCTGCGCGGGCAGGAAAGCTATGTGGCGCGGCTGGGAGTTCACAGCGTCGAAGCAGAGGAAGCGCGCGCTTTGAGCGGCGACGAAGCTTACCGGGTGGAGATGAGCGGCACGGCATCGCTGGACGGACTGGGGCTTCGCGCTTTCCACGCGCGGAAACCGGAGCCGGGCGAAGCGGCGATCGAGGTGGTGGCAGCGGGGCTGAACTTCATCGATGTGGCGCGGGTGATGGGCATTCTGCCGGGCGTGAATCCGGCAGCGCCGCTGCGTCTGGGGATGGAGTGCGCGGGGCGAGTGACGGCGGTGGGAGCGGGCGTCCGCGATCTGCAGCCAGGCGATGCAGTGGTGGCGATCACGCCGTCGTTGCGCGAGGGGATGCTGGCTTCGGAGGTCGTAGTGCCTGCCGAGGCCGTGTTGCACAAGCCGGCGATGCTGAGTTTTGAAGAGGCGGCCACGACTCCCATTGCGTTCCTGACGGCGTATTACGCGCTGGTGGAACTGGCGCACGTTCGAGCCGGGGAGTGGGTTCTGATCCACGCGGCGGCGGGCGGGGTTGGCCTGGCGGCCATCGAAGTAGCCAAAGAGGCGGGCGCCCGGATCATCGCTACGGTCGGTTCCCCGGAAAAAGAACAGTTTGTTCGAGCGCTGGGTGTGAGCCACGTTTTCACTTCGCGCTCTGCTGACTTTGCCGCGGGCGTGATGGGGGCGACGGGAGGGCGCGGCGTGGATGTCGTGCTGAATTCGCTGAGCGGCGAGCTGATCGATCACGGACTGGAAGTGCTGGCGCCGTACGGGCAGTTTGTAGAGCTGGGCAAGCGGGATGTGTACGAGGACCGGCAGGTGGGAATGCGGGTCTTCCGAAAGAATATTTCGTTTCACGTGGTGGATCTGGCGGATACGGTGGAGACGCAGCGGCCACGGGTGCGGGAGTGGCTGGAGATCGTGCTCAAAAAGATTGCTTCCGGGATATGGCAGCCGCTGCCGGTGAGGACATTCCCGGCGCAGGATCCGAGCGAGGCGTTTCGGTTTATGGCGCAGGCGCGGCACATCGGGAAGATCGCAGTCGCGATGGATCGATCGGTCTCCGTGCTTCCAGCCAGAGACGAAAAGATGTTTTCGCCAGACGCGGGCTACCTCATCACGGGCGGACTGGGAGGGATCGGACTCACGGTCGCCGAGTGGATGGCACGCGAAGGCGCAGGCCGGCTGGTGCTGATGTCGCGGCGGCCTGTGAACGACGAGGCAGCGGCGGCGTTTCGACGGATGGAAGACCTGGGCTGCCGGGTTCGGGTGGTGCGCGGGGATGTGACATGCAGGGCCGATGTGGACGAAGCGCTGGAGACGCTGCGCGACGAGGGGGTTCCGCTGCGGGGCGTTCTGCATGCCGCCGCGCTGGTGGATGACGTGCTGATCCGGGAGATGACGCCGGATCGCTTTAGGCCGGTGCTGGCGCCCAAGGTGGAAGGAACGTGGAATCTGCACGCGGCCACGCTGGAGGACAAGCTGGACTTTTTTGTCCTGTTCTCCTCGATGGCGACGATTCATCCACAGCCGGGGATGGGCATTTATGCGGCGGCGAATGCATTCCTGGACGGGTTCGCGCATTATCGGCGGGCGCTGGGCCTGCGGGCGACGGCGGTGAACTGGGGCGGGTGGGACCAGATTGGGCTGGCGCGGGTAGCCGGCACCGAACGGAGCATCAGCGGATATTGTGAGCAGGGAATCCGGAATTTTTCCGCCAGCGAAGCGCTGCAGGCACTGGGGGAGGCCATTCGCAGCCAGCCGGTTCAGGTAATGGCAATTCCGGTGAACTGGAAGGCGTTCGCGGAGTTTCACGGGGGCCGCAGCGCGCCTTTGTTCCGGGATTTCGTGGCGCAGGCATCGGCCGCCGAGCAGCGATCGAGCAAGTCAGAAATCAGCAGTCGACTTCTGGAAGCGGCTTCAGCAGAAGAGCGGGCGGAGGTTCTGGAAGCGTGGCTGCAGGAGACGCTGGGGCGGGTGCTGAAGCTGGCCGCGCGCAAGATTGATTTGGATCGTCCGATGGGGACGATGGGGCTGGACAGCCTGATGGGCATTGAGTTTGTGCGGCGGCTGAGCGGCGCTCTGGAGATTCCGGTGCCGGCGACGGTGGTCTTCAACTATCCGACCATTCGGCTGCTGGCGCGGCAACTGCTGCAAAGGCTGAACCTCTCGGACGCAGAAGCGGCGCCGGTGGTTGAGACGGTGACGATTGCAGCGAGCCAACTGCCGGAAATTTCTGAAGAGGAGGCGCTGCAGGCGCTGATGAGTTCGGAAGGGAGCGGCGCTCGATGAGGCTGCCTCCACTGGCGCGCATTTCCCCGGCACGTCTGGCGCTGGCGGCCCGCAAGCTGCGGGGCGAGCGGGAAGACCTGGCGTTGCTGGCGTCCGACCCGATCGCGGTGATCGGGATGGGTTGCCGGTTTCCCGCGCAGAGCGATTCGCCGGAGGCGTACTGGAACGCGCTGGTGGCGGGCCGTGATGGAACGGTGGAGATGCCGGAGAGCCGGTGGCCGGAGCGGGCAACGCTGGAGCTGGCGCAGAGACTGGGCAATTACCTGGATGCGATCGACGGGTTCGATGCTGAATTTTTCGGGATCGCCCCGCGGGAAGCCCGCGAGATGGATCCGCAACAGCGACTGTTACTGGAGGTGGTGTGGGAGGCGCTGTGGGATGCGGGGCTGGAGCCGGCGGGCCTGGCGGGCACCAGGGCGGGGGTATTTGCCGCCATTTACAACAACGATTACGCGCGGATGCAATTCAGCGATCGGACGGCGCTGGGCGCCTATGCAGGCATTGGCACGGCGCATTCGGTGGCCGTGGGGCGGCTCTCGTTTTTGCTGGACGCGCGCGGGCCTTCCATTTGCGTGGATACGGCGTGCTCCTCATCGCTGGTGGGGATCCACATGGCGGTTGAGAGCCTGCGCTCGGGCGAGAGCAGCCTGGCCATTGTGGGCGCGAGCAGCCTGAAGGTTCTCCCGGACGAGGTGGTGGTGTTTTCGAAGTGGGGCATGCTGGCGGGCGATGGCAAATGCAAGACCTTCGACGCCGCAGCCGATGGGTTCGCTGCAGGAGAGGGTGCAGGCGCTGTGATTCTGAAGCGGCTTTCGGATGCGCTGCAGGATGGGGATCGGATACGGGCTGTGATTCGCGGGACCGCAGTGAACCACGACGGGCGCTCGACGGTGCTGACGGCTCCCAACGGACTGGCGCAGCAGGCGGTGATGCGCACGGCGCTGGAGAATGCGCGGATTGATCCTGCCGAGGTTGGCTATGTCGAGACGCACGGAACCGGTACGTCCCTGGGAGATCCGATTGAAGTGGAGGCGCTGGAGGCGGTGTACGGGGCGGCGGCAACGGACGAGCGCGCGCCGTGCTTGCTGGGCGCGGTGAAGACGAATGTGGGTCATCTGGAGGCGGCGGCCGGACTGGCCGGAGTGATCAAGACGGTTCTCTGCCTGGAGAAGGAAGCGATTCCGGGAAATTTGCACTTTACGAAGCTGAATCCACAGATTGCGCTCGAAGGCTCGCGGCTGGTGATTCCAACGGAGACGGCAGCGTGGCCGCGCGGTGCTCGGGCGCGCGTGGCGGGCGTGAGCAGCTTCGGACTGGGCGGGACCAACGCGCATGTGATTGTAGAAGAGGCTCCGGTGGTGCCGGCGGGTCACGCGCGGGCTCCGCTGGCGAGGCGCGCGTGGAAGAGAGAGCGCTGCTGGCTGCCGGAACAGAGTGCGGGGCAGGTGGTGGTACGAGCCCGGCCGGAACGCGGAGTGCATCCGCTGCTCGGACGGCGGGTTCGGTCGGGATTTGTCGAGGGGCAGCTGTTTGAGGCGAAGATTGGCACCGAGACTGTGCCTTATTTGCGAGATCACTGCCTTGGGGACCGTCCGCTTTTGCCGTTTGCGGCGTTTCTGGAGATGGCCTGTGCCGCCGGAAGGCAGAGCCAGGGCGGCGCTCCGTTCGCCATCGAGGCGCTGATGGTGGAGGAGCCGTTGTTTTTGGCGGTTGAACCGCGCACGGTGCAAACCCTGATTTCGGACACGCGGCTTGAGATTGCCAGCGAGAGCGATGGCAGATGGGTGAGGCATGCACGCGGTGCCGCGCGCCGGGTCGACGAGGCCGCGCCGTCGATGGATCTTGCGGCTGTGCGCGCGCGATGTTCGGAAGCAATTGAGCCAGACGAGATCTACCGGCGGCTGGAGGCGACCGGGCTGCACTACGGTCCGGCGTTTCGGGTGCTGGCGTCGGTGCGGCAGGGAGTCGGCGAGAGCCTGGCCGAGATTCGCCTGCCGCAGGCATTGCATGGGGAAGCAGCGGGTTATGGGCTGCATCCTGTGCTGTTGGATGGATGTTTGCAGGCGGTGATGGCGGCTCTGCCGGAGATGCGCGGGGAACTGCTGCTGCCTCTCGCCGTGGAAGCATTTCAGGTGTTCCGCTTCGGGGCTGCGGAGGCGTGGGCGCACGTCACAATCAGGAAGCAGGTTCCGGCGGGGGTGGAGGCGGATCTCACGATCATGGATGTTGCTGGGGCGCTGATTGCGGTTCTGCGTGGCTTTCAGGCCAGGCGAACGACGATGGCGGTGGTTGCCGGCGTTGCGCAGAACGAGGCGCCCGCCTATGAGATTGTCTGGCGACGGGCGCCGTTGCCGGAATCTGCTGCGAACGCGGGCGAGGGCCGGCAGTGTCTGGTGGTGGAAGAGGGGCAGGGAACGTCAGCCGGTGTGGCGGGAGAGCTTGCGAGTGCGGGCGCGAAGTTGGAGATCGTCGCTCCGGCCGAGGCGGCCAAGCGGTTGCGCGATGGTGGCTGGACGGATGTGTTGCTGTGTCTGGGGCGCGGAGAAGTGAAGGGCGAGGGCTCCGCATGGGAGTATGCGGAACGGCCGGCGGTCGAGTTTGTGCTGGAGTTTGCGAAGAGCCTGCAGGTGCAGCCGAGAGTGCCGCGGCTGTGGGTGGTGGCGCCTGGCGTGGCGGCCGTAGTGCCGGGTGAGGCGATCTCTCTGGGGCATGCGCCGCTGGTTGGTTTACTGCGGACGCTGGGTTGCGAGCATCCGGCGACGAAGCCGGTGTTGATTGACGCCGATGGTGTTGAGGATTGCGACGCGACCGCAAGAGAGGTTTTGGCGGGTGGGTCCGATCCGATGGTTGCGCTGCGTGGGAAGGCGCGGTATGCAGCACGGCTGGCTCCGGTTGCGCCCGTGGTTCATCGGATTCACCGTCTGGCATCGGATTCGCCGGGCGTGCTGGATGCTCTGCGCTGGGAAGAGGGGAATCGGCCTGCGCCGGGAGCGGGTGAGATCGAGATCGAGGTCTTCGCGAACGGGCTGAATTTCCGCGATGTTCTGAATGCTCTGGGCGTGTTCGGGATCGAGCGTCCGCGGTTCGGAGCGGAGTGCGCAGGTCTCGTAACCCGAGTGGGTGCGGGCGTACGAACCTTCCAGTGCGGGGATCGTGTGCTCGCCTTCGCGCCTTACAGTCTGCAGAGCTACGCGACGGTGCCGGAGGCGTATGCGGCGGCGTTGCCGAGCAGAATGAGCCTTGCAGAGGCGGCGACCATTCCGGTGGCCTTCCTGACCGCGCAGTACGGATTTGCGCGACTGGCGCGGGTGGCGAAGGGACAGCGGGTGCTGATTCATGCAGCGGCGGGCGGGCTGGGGCTGGCGGCCGTGCAGCTGGCGCAGCGAGCTGGCGCAGAGGTGTATGCCACTGCGGGGAGCGAACGGAAGCGGGCGTTTCTCCGCAGCCTGGGCGTGCGGTGCGTATTCGATTCGCGATCGACTTCGTTCCGGGAGGGTGTGCTGCAGGCGACGAGCGGCCGCGGCGTGGATGTGGTGCTGAACTCGCTCAGCGGAGAGATGATTCCGGCGGGGCTGGAGACCCTGGTGCCGAACGGGTGCTTCCTGGAAGTGGGGAAGCGCGATATCTGGAGCGCGGAAGCTGTGCGGGGGTTCCGGCCGGATCTGCGATATTTTGCCTTCGACCTTGGCGAAATAGCGAAGGACGATCCGGAGCTGATTCGGGCGATGCTGGGGGAACTGATGCCGGAGTTTGTAGCGGGGCGGCTCAAGCCCCTGCGGACGACGGTGTATCCGGCTGAGGAAGCGGCGGCGGCGTTTCGGAACATGGCGCAGGCGGGACATATCGGGAAGATCGTTCTCACGCAGTCGCCGGCAGGCGAGCCACAGGATCTGCGCTCCATTGTCGCGCGAGGAACTGTGCTGGTTGTGGGTGGGACGGGGCCTCTGGGCGGCGCGGTCGCCCATTGGCTGGCAGAGAAAGGCGCGCAGAGACTGGTGCTGGCTGGGCGCACGGCTCAGAGTGATGCAAAGCTCGTCGAGGAATTGCGGGCGGCCGGCGCTGAGGTGGTATTTGAGCCGATGGATGTTACGAATGCGCAGGCGGTGGAGGCGGTGCTTGAACGTATTCGCACGTCGGGAGCGCCGCTGAGAGCCGTCTTCCATGCGGCGGGCGTAGTGCAGGATCGGGTGCTCGCGGGAGAGTCCTGGGAGGGCTATCGGCAGGCCGCGGCGGCAAAGATCGAGGGTGCGTGGAATCTGCATCGACTGACGGAGGCCGATCCGGTGGAGCTGATGGTGTTTTTCTCCTCGGCGGCCGGCATTCTGGGATCGCCGGGGCAGGGGAGCTATGCAGCGGCCAATACTTTTCTGGATGCGCTGGCGCATGTTCGCACCGCGCGGGGCCTGACCACGCTGAGCGTGGACTGGGGAGCGTGGGCGGAGGCGGGGATGGCAGCGCGGCTGGCTCCCGAACATGCGGCGCGGCTGGAGCGTCAGGGGGTGCGGCCGCTGCAGGCTTCGGCTGCGCTGGGAGCGCTGGAGAGGGCGATTGCCGGGCGGCGGGCGCAGGCGGCGGTGCTGAAAATTGACTGGGAGAGATTTCTGGAAGGCAGGAGTGCGGGCGATGAGGCTCTCTTTTCGGAGCTACGGTCGCGCGGTTCGAAGGAGGCGGAGCCGGTCGCGGTTTCGGTCCGCGAGGTTCTTCTGAACGCAACGGATGTGGAGCGGAAGGCGCTGCTGTTGGCGTATGTGCGCGCCAGCGCGCGGCGAGCCATGAGTCTCCGTCCGGAAGCGGCGGTTCAGGACGATGTGCCGTTGCAGGAGATGGGGCTCGACTCGCTGATGGCGATCGATATGAAGAACGACCTGGCGCAGTCGCTGCAGCTGTCGCTGTCGGCGGGCCTGCTGTTCAATTATCCGACGGTAAGGCAACTGACGGAGTATCTGCTGGGGCAATTATCCGAGGCAGACGAGGTAATCGCCGTCGGCGAGAGTGATGATGCAGCCGCTGTTGCGGGGATGAGCGAGGAAGAAGCCGAACGTCGGCTGCTCGAGGAGCTGGAGCGATCCGGAAGTGAGACGACGCATGCCTGAGAAGACGAGCGAACTGTCGCCGGTCAAGCGGGCTCTCGCTGAGATTCGGCGGCTACGGGCGCGTGTGGACGAGCTGGAGAAGGATCGGTCGGAGCCGATTGCGATTGTTGGTGTGGGATTGCGGCTGCCTGGCGGGGCGACGGATGAGGAGAGCTTTTGGGAGCTGCTGACGGAGGGGCGCGACGCGATCCGCGAGGTTCCGCCGGAGCGGTGGGACTGGCGATCGTTATCGGAAGGAGTCAGCCGCTTTGGGGGATTTCTCGACGAAGCGGAGAGCTTCGACGCGGGGTTCTTCGGGATTTCGCCGCGCGAGGCGGTGATGATGGATCCGCAGCACCGTCTGGCTCTGGAGATTGCCTGGGAGGCGCTGGAGAACGCGGGGTATGCTTCGGCGGCTGTGCAGGGAAGCGCCGCCGGGATTTTTCTAGGGATTGGCAATAGTGACTATGGACGACACATTTTCCGGGATGCGGAGGCGATGGACGCTTACGCGGGCTCGGGCAATTCGCCGGCGATGGTGGCGGGGCGGCTTGCGTATGTGCTCGGACTGCACGGTCCTGCGCTGGCCATCGATACATCCTGCTCGTCGTCGCTGGTAGCGGTGCACGAGGCGTGCATGAGCCTGCGTGCGGGGGAGTGCGCGATGGCGCTGGCCGGCGGCGTGAATCTGATGCTGTTACCGGAGGCGCATGTGGCGCTCTCGCGGGCGCAGATGATGGCGCCTGATGGCCGGTGCAAGACCTTCGACGAGGCGGCGAACGGGTATGTGCGCAGCGAGGGCGGCGGCATGGTTGTGCTGAAAAAGCTCTCAGCTGCGGTGACTGACGGCGATCGAATTCTGGCGGTGATTCGCGGCTCGGCGGTGAATCATGACGGACGCAGCGGCGGCCTGACGGCTCCGAGCGGGCCGGCGCAGATGGCGGTGATCCGGAAGGCCCTTGAGGCGGCCAAAGTGAAGCCGGCGGAAATTGGTTTTGTGGAGACACATGGGACGGGCACGGCCCTGGGGGATCCCATTGAAGTAGAGGCGCTGGCGTCGGTGCTGGGCGTGGGGCGCGATCCGCGGCAGCCGCTGCTGTTGGGGGCGCTGAAGACGAACCTTGGACATCTGGAGGCGGCGAGCGGCATCGCCGGCCTGATCAAGACGGTGCTGGTGCTGCAGCATTGCACGGTTCCGGCGAATCTGCACCTGAACAAGAAGAACACGCGAATTCCATGGGATCGGATTGGCGTGGCGGTTCCGACGGAGAACACCGCATGGGAAGGGCGCTACGCCGGGGTGAGCTCATTCGGCTTCAGCGGAACCAATGCGCACGTGATTCTGGAACGGGCGCCTGAAGCCGCTGCGGAGAAGAAGGAAGCGGAGCGGCCGTGGCATGTGCTGGCGGTCTCCGCGAAATCGGAGGCGGGTCTCGAAAGGCTGCGGGGGCGTTATGCGGGGGCTCTGCGCAACGGTCGGGCCCGAGTGGCAGATGTGTGCTTCACGGCGAATACGGGACGCGCGCATTTCGAAAAGCGCTGCGCGGTGGTGGCGCAGAGCGCCGAGGAGATGGCTGCGGGGCTGGAAGGATCGACGACGGTCCGGCGCTTTGAAGGTTCTGCTGAAGGAGAGCCGGGGCGGATTGGATTTTTATTTACGGGACAGGGAAGCCAGTATGCGGGGATGGGGCGGGAGCTCTACGAAGGCTCGGCTGTTTATCGGGAAGCGGTAGAGCGGTGCGCCGGGGTGTGGCAGGAGCTGACGAGATCGTCGCTGACCCGGGCACTGTACGGCGGCGGTGAGCTGAAGGAGGCGCGAGAGGCACAGCCGGCGCTGTTTGCTCTGGAGTACGGGCTGGCGGAGCTGTGGCGCAGCTGGGGGATAGAGCCGTCGCTGGTGCTGGGGCACAGTCTTGGAGAATACGTAGCAGCGACTGTGGCTGGACTGCTGACGCTGGAAGACGGACTGCGGCTGGTGCAGGCGCGGGCGGAACTGATGGACAGGCTCACGGTCCGCGGCGGTATGCGGGCGGTGGCAGCGGATGCGGAGCAGGTGCGAGCAGCGCTGGCGGGCTGGGAGAACGAGGTTGCGATTGCGGCGATCAACGGGCCGGCGAGCGTGGTGATCTCGGGTGCGGAGAAAGGGCTGGCGGCGGTTACAGAGAAGCTTGAGGTGACGGGCGTGCGCGTACGGGCGCTGGAAGTGAGCCACGCGTTTCACTCGCCGCTGCTGGAGCCGATGCTGGACGAGTTCGAGGCGCGTGCCTCGAAAGTGTCGTATGGCAAGCCGCGAGTGCGGATAGTGTCGAACCTGACGGGGCGCGTAGCGGCGGTGGGAGAGATGGGCTCTGCGCGATATTGGCGCGAACACATGCGCCAGACGGTGCAGTTCCACGCGGGATTGCAGACGGCGGTGGCGGCGGGTTGCGCGACCTTCATTGAGATTGGGCCGCAGCCGCATCTTCGGGCGATTGCGGCGAAGACGGATGCGGGGCTGGCAGATCGGATCAGGGCATCGATGACGCGGAATGGATGCGCGTATAGGCAGATGTGCGAGAGCCTGGCGCAGCTGTATGTCGAGGGACAGGCGGTGAACTGGACGGGCTTCGATCGCGGGTGGCGGCGATCGCGGGTGGCGCTGCCGACGTATCCCTTCGAACGCGAGCGGTACTGGCAAGGTCCGAAGACGGAGGAGATCGCGCGGCAGGTGTGGCAGCGGACGACAGCAAGCGCCGTGACGCGGGCGCAGTTCGTTCCGATGGAGATGAAAGTGGAGGCGTTCCCCGGGAAATGGGAGGCGCTAAAAGAACTGACAGTGGTGCAGATGCTGGCCACGCTGGGCGAGCTGGGAATTCTGGATCGACAGGGGGAGCATGATCCCGATGCGCTGGTGGAACAGGCCGGCGTGGTCCCGGCCCATCATCGGCTGATGCGTCGCTGGCTCGCGCTGTTGGTGGACGAAGGGTATCTCTCGTGGTCGGGGACGCGAATTGTGGTTCCAGAGAGGATCGATGCGCCGGATCTGGCCCTTGCGTGGCGGGTAGCTGATGCACGGCTGCATGACGATCCGTATCTCCTGGCCTATTTGCGCAATTGTGCGGCGCTGCTGCGGCCGGTTTTGCTGGGACGGGCGAGCGCTTTGGAGACACTGTTTCCTGCGGGCTCCGCGGAGCTGGCCACGAATTTGTACGAGCGGTCGCCGGGAGCGCGGTATGCCAACGCGATTGTGGCCGAGGCTGCACAGGAAGCCGCGATGGCGATGCCGGCCGGGCGGTCGCTGCGCATCCTCGAGATCGGCGGAGGGACGGGGGCGACGACGGCCAGTGTGTTGCCGCGGTTACCGGCGAGTG
Source organism: Acidobacteriaceae bacterium (assembly GCA_049585375.1). GTDB lineage: Bacteria > Acidobacteriota > Terriglobia > Terriglobales > Acidobacteriaceae > Palsa-343. The sequence goes on along the minus strand of JBAUZR010000062.1, from coordinate 7,231 downwards.
GTGTCTCCTATCGGTTCACCGATGTGTCGGAGCAGTTTCTGCAGCGGGCTGCCACGCGGTTTACGGGTTATACGTTCCTGCGCTATGGGATGCTGGATATTGAAAACGAACGTCATCTGCGGGCGTATCGACATTCGTGTGACGTGCTGATCGCGGCTAATGTGGTGCACGCGACGGGCGATGTGGAAAGGACGCTGGAGCGGGTGCGAGAGCTGGTGGCGCCTGGGGGGACGGCGATCCTGCTGGAGACGACGCAAAGCTTTGCCTGGCACGAGATCACGACGGCTCTTATTGAAGGCTGGCAGAAATCTGCTGATGCTGTGCGGGGGGGCGCGACGTTGATGGGCGCGTCCGCATGGAACGAGGCATTGCGGGCAGCAGGCTTTGTCGCGGTAGCCCAAGCCCCGGAAAGCGGTTCGCCGGCAGAGGCGGTTGGGCTGCATGTTTTCCTGGCGCAGGCGCCGGCTGGCGATGGTGCCGCGGAAGTCTCTTCAGCGATGCCGGAGACAACCGAGTGGTATCCGGCGACGGCGACGAGGGGTTTGCAGGAGGATGCAGGCTCCGGAATTGTGGAGCGATTGACGGATCTTCCTCCGGCGGAGTGCCGGGAACTGGTATTGGAGATCGTGCTGGAGGAAGTGGCGCAGGTGCTGCAGCTGCCGTCGCACGGGGCGGTGCGGAAGCGGGATCGATTGATGGAGATCGGGCTCGATTCGCTGATGGCGCTGGATCTGAGCCGGAGACTGGCGGTGCGGCTGGGGCTCGAGGAAATGCCGGCGACGCTGATGTTCGATTACCCGACCCCGGAGGCGATTGCCGATTACATCGTGAAGCGTTTGGGGAGAGACGAGGGCGGAGTCGACGTTCGGACGGCAGAGGTCGCTGTGCCTGCTGCGAGCGTCCGATTTTCCGCAGAAGAAGTGGACGAGATGCCGGACGAAGCCGTGGCGGAGTTGCTGCGCGGACGTCTGGAGCGCTGAGGCGGCGATGGAGGAGAGGACGAACAACCAATCCGCTTTGCTGAAGAAGGCGTTCCTCGCCATTCAGGATCTCGAAGCAAGGCTGGAGAAGGCCGAGCGCGCGGGAAGCGAGCCGATTGCCGTTGTGGGGATGGGGTGTCGTTTGCCTGGGGGCGCCGACGATCCGGAGAGCTTTTGGGAGCTTTTGCGGGACGGGCGCGATGCGGTTTCCCTTGTGCCGCGGGATCGATGGGACGCCGATGCATGGTTTGATCCCGACCCGGACCAGCCGGGAAAGATGGTGACGCGCCATGGTGGTTTCCTGAGCCGCGCAGACGAATTTGATGCCGGGTTCTTCGAGATTGCGCCGCGCGAGGCGGCGGTGATGGATCCGCAGCAGCGGCTGGCACTGGAGGTTGCATGGGAGACGCTTGAGAATGCGGGCTGCGCAGCGGACCGACTGCAGGGGACGAAGACTGGCGTCTTCCTGGGCATTGCGGGCAACGATTTCAGCCAGCGGATGACGCAGGCCGGCGATGAGGAAATGTTCACGTCGCACTATGCGTCTGGCGCAGCCCACAGCATAGCGGCGGGCCGGATCTCGTATGTTCTGGGGTTGCAGGGACCCAGCATTGCTCTGGACACTGCGTGCTCTTCATCGCTGGTGGCTGTGCACCTGGCGTGTCAGAGTTTGCGCGCGGGTGAGTGCACGCTGGCGCTGGCCGGTGGCGTGAATCTGATGCTGTCGCCGGAGACGACCGCGCTGTTGTCGCGGGTGCGTATGCTGTCTCCCGGTGGACGCTGCAGGACATTTGATGAAAGCGCGGATGGATTCGTGCGCGGCGAGGGGTGCGGGTTTGTAGCGCTGAAGCGGCTGTCGCTGGCGCAGGCAGATGGCGATCGCATTCTGGCGGTGATTCGCGGGTCGGCTGTGAATCAGGATGGGGCGAGCAGCAGCCTGACCGCGCCGAATGGTCCGTCGCAGGAAGCGCTGATGCGCGAGGCGCTGGCGCAGGCCGGACTCGCAACCGGAGACATTTCGTACGTCGAGGCTCATGGAACGGGGACGGCGCTCGGAGATCCGATTGAGCTGCAGGGGCTGGGTGCGGTGTATGGGGCAGCGCAGCCGAAGGAGCGGCCGCTTCTGGTCGGATCGCTGAAGACGAACATGGGGCATCTGGAGGCGGCGGCCGGCATTGCCGGCCTGATCAAGACGGTGCTCGCGCTGGAGCATCGGCAGATTCCGCCGCATCTGCATCTGCGCCAGCCGACCTCGCGCGTGAACTGGGAGGCTTTGCGGCTGGGGGTTCCCGGAAGGCTGATGGAGTGGGACGCGGGCGACAGGGGCCGGATGGCAGGGGTGAGCTCGTTTGGGTTCAGCGGCACCAATGCGCACGTGATTGTGGAGGAGGCTCCGGCGCGGCCGGAAGGTGTTCGTGAGTCGGCTTGGCCGGTGCAGGTGCTGACGGCTTCGGCAAAGAGTCCCGCTGCGCTGGGAAGGGTCTTTGCCGGGTATCGAAAGAAGCTGGAGCAGGATCCGGAAGTGAGTTTGCGGGATGTGTGTTTCACGGCGAACGCCGGGCGATCGCATTTCTCGCATCGGATCAGCTTTGCAGCGGCGGACCGAGGCGAGATGCTGCAGGAGCTGGCCGCGTATGTGGGACCTGCGCAGGCACGCGGCGGACGTCCCGGGCGAATTGGGTTTTTATTTACGGGGCAGGGAAGCCAGTATGCGGGGATGGGGCGGGAGCTGTACGAAGGATCGGCTGTTTATCGCGAGGCGGTAGAGCGATGCGCCGCTGTGTGGCGGGAACTGACGGGATTGTCGCTGATGCAGGCGTTGTACGGCGGCAGTGAGTTAAATGAAGCGAGGGAGGCGCAGCCGGCACTGTTTGCGCTGGAGTACGGGCTGGCAGAGCTGTGGCGCAGCTGGGGGATAGAGCCCGCGCTGGTGCTGGGTCACAGTCTTGGGGAATATGTAGCAGCGGTTGTGGCTGGACTGCTGACGCTGGAAGACGGACTGAGGCTGGTGCAGGCGCGCGCAGAACTGATGGACAGGCTCACGGTCCGCGGTGGTATGCGGGCGGTGGCGGCGGATGCGGAGCAGGTGCGAGCGGCGCTGGCGGGCTGGGAAGAAGAGGTCGCAGTTGCGGCGATCAACGGGCCGGCGAGCGTGGTGATCTCGGGCTCGGAGAAAGGGCTGGCGGCGGTTACAGAAAAGCTTGAGACGACGGGCGTGCGGGTACGGGCGCTGGAAGTGAGCCACGCGTTTCATTCGCCGCTGTTGGAGCCGATGCTGGATGAGTTCGAGGAGCGGGCCTCGAAAGTGTCGTATGGCAAGCCGCGAGTGCGGATGGTGTCGAACTTGACGGGTCGGGTGGCGGCGGCGGGCGAGATGGGCTGCGCGCGATATTGGCGCGAACACATGCGCCAGACGGTGCAGTTTCACGCGGGATTGCAGGCGGCGGTGGCGGCGGGTTGCACGACCTTCATCGAGATTGGGCCGCAGCCGCATCTGCTCTCGCTGGCGAAGACGGCGGTCAGCGATCCAAAGCTTCTCTGGCTGCCCTCGATGCGGCGGGGGCGCAATGGCTGGCTTGATCTTCTTAGCGCAGTGCGGGCGCTTTACGAGGACGGAGCGGAGATCGACTGGGCGGCGGTACACGAAAAGCGCGGGAGAAAGATTGCGCTGCCTGGATATCCATGGGAGCGGCAGCGATATCCGCTGCCCCAGCCCGCTGCGAAGGTGGTGCGGGGCGCCCTGGGCGGGCATCCACTATTGGGTGCGCGGCTGGCGTCGCCTCTCGAGGAGATTCAGTTCCAGACGGTGATCGGTCCGACGCAGCCGGCCTGGCTCGCCGACCATGCTCTGCAGGGGAAGCCTCTGGTACCGGCCGCCGGCTACCTGGAGATGGCGTTGAGCGCGGCGCGGATCGCAGGTTTGGGCGACGCTGCGATTGAGTCAGTCGCCGTGCTGCAGCCCTGCTTCTTTGAGGAGCCGCGGATTCTGCAGACCGTGATCAGGAAAGGCGACGCGGGCGCCAGCTTCGCGATCCACAGTTGCCACGCTGCGGATCCAAAGGAGTGGCTGCTGCATGCGACGGGCGAGCTGACCGTGCTGAATGTAGCTGGGATTGCGGATGGGGAACCCCTGGCCGCTGTGCGTCGGCGTTGCTCGCGGACGTTGGCTGTTGCCGACTTTTACGGCAGCTTCGAACATCGCGGCCTGAACTTCGGCCCTGGATTTCGGCCTCTGACGGCAATTCAACTGGGCACCCGAGAGGCGGTCGCAGAATTTGCGGTTCCCGATGGAGCGCAGGAAGCGGCAGACGCGTTTACCGTTCACCCGGTGGCCCTCGATGCCTGTGTGCAGGCGGTGGCGGCCGCGGCGATGAGCCTGGAAAGCGAAGAGACAGAAGTGGCTCTCCCTGCGGGACTGGAGCGGCTGCAGGTGACAGGCGATTGCCGGAGATTAGCTGTAGCGCATGCGCGGGTCGTCACGAGCGGCGACGGTCTGCGCGCGGAATTCTGCGGGTTCGACCACGAAGGAAAGCTGTTGCTGGTGGGGGAAGGACTCATCCTCCGAGCGCGGAGCCAGGTACAGGACGGGGCAAAGACTTTTTCCTCAGCGGACTGGTTCTACGAACTGGACTGGGTGCCGCTGCCCGCGGAGGCGAGGCCTCTGGAACTGGTGGCCGGAGATCGATGGCTTCTGTTCGGCGGCGAGGAAGAGACGCAAGGCTTGTCGTCCGCGCTGGCAAAGCAGAACATCGCATATCTACGAGGGGAATTGGGGGCTTCGGAAGCCCGCATACCAGCGGCTTCGGTGAGCGACATTGTTTACCTGGCGGGAGCTTCGCAGGGCGCGGAAGGCGGATGGGAGACGCTGAAGGAATGCCTGCAGGTGGCGCAGAAGGCTGCGCGGCAGGAACAGAGCGTGCCGCCACGATTCTGGGTCATCACGCGAGCGGCGCAGGGGCCGGGGCTCATCCATCCCGAAAATGCCGCACTGTGGGGGTTGGCGCGCTCCATGGCAATCGAGCATCCGGAGCTGCGCGTGATTCGCGTGGATCCGGGGGCGGGCCCACTGGCCGCGGAGGAATGGCTGCGCGCGCTGCGGGCAGCGGGTGAAGAAGACGAAATTGTTGTTCGCGGTGAGAACGTGTACGTTGCGCGAATCCGCCGGAGAGTGCCCGCGGCGCCTGCCGAGGTCGCCGGCGAAACTGCGCCGGTGCAGCTCAGCATCGCGCAGAGCGGCACGCTGGAAGGCCTGCAAATGATCCCGGCGGAGCGGCGAGCTCCAGGCGCAGGTGAAGTGGAGATTGAAGTGCGCGCGGCGGGGCTGAACTTTCGCGATGTGCTGAATGTCCTGGGTATGTATAAGGGCGAGGCCGGCCCGCTGGGCGGCGAGTGCGCGGGGGTGGTGACGCGAGTCGGCGACGGCGTGCCCGGATTCAAACCAGGAGACGAGGTCGTCGCGGTCGGGCCGGGATGCTTCCGCACCTTCGTCACTGCCAACGCGGAGCTGGTGTGGAAGAAGCCTGAGCGGCTGAGCTTTGCCGCAGCGGCGGCACTGCCCATCGCGTTCCTTACGGCGCAATACGCGCTGATGGACGTTGCCCGCATTCAGCCGGGAGAAAGTGTGCTGATCCACGCGGGCGCCGGAGGAGTGGGACTGGCGGCGATCCAGATCGCGCGCGCGGCGGGCGCGGTGGTACTGGCCACGGCCGGGAGCGAGGAGAAGCGTGCGTGGTTGCGCGCGATGGGCGTGAGCCACGTGATGAACTCCCGGACGGCGGACTTCGCGGGCGCAGTGCAGGAGGCAACCGAAGGGCGCGGCGTGGATGTGGTGGTGAACTCGCTGGTGGGTCCGCTGATTGACGCCGGGTTTGCCGCTCTGGCTCCTGGAGGTCGCTTCCTTGAGCTGGGCGTCGCCGATCTGCGTTCGCAGACTTGGGTGCAAAGCACGCGGCCCGACGTGCGCTATTTCCCGATCGACCTTTCCGGCGAGACTGCGATCGTTGCGCGGGTCCTGAGCGGGCTGATGGAACAGTTTCGTACCGGCGATCTGCAGCCGCTGCCGCAGGCGATCTTCGAAGTGGAGCAGGCGCATGAGGCCTTCCGGTGGATGGCGCAGGCTCGGCATATCGGCAAGGTGGTTCTGTCGTTCCCGGCGAAGAGAGCGGCAGCGGGTATTCGACGCGACGGCGCTTACCTGGTAACAGGGGGATTCTCCGGACTGGGCCTGCATCTGGCGCGGTGGTTGGGGGATCGGGGCGCAGGCGAAGTTATGGTGATGGGTCGCAGCGAACCCTCGCCGGAAGCGGTCGAGGTCTTCGAGGCGATGAGACGCGCGGGCACTGCGGTGACCGTGCGGCGCGGAGATGTTTCACGCGAGTCCGATGTTGCGGCTGCCGTCCAAACCACGTTGCCGCTGCGCGGGATTTTCCATTGTGCCGGCATTGTGGAGGATGCCGCCCTTGTCCGGCAGGACTGGAGAGGATTTGAGCGCGCGCTGGCTGGAAAAGCAGAGGGAGCGCGGCACCTGGACCGGCTGACGCGGAACTGCCCGCTCGACGCCTTTGTGCTGTTCTCCTCCGTGGCTGGAGTTCTGGGCTCACCGGGGCAGAGCAACTACGCGGCCGCCAATGCGTTTCTCGACGCACTCGCGCAGCAGCGCAGCTCGCACAATCTGCCGGCGCTGAGCGTGAGCTGGGGTGCCTGGGGTGAAACCGGGATGGCGGTGCGGCATGGCGTAGTGGATCGCGGCGCGCGCGCCGGGATGGCTCCAATGTCCATCCGCGATGGTTTGGCCGCGCTGGAGGGGCTGATGGAAAGCAGCGCGAGTCCGCATGCGATGGTGCTGGCAATGGACTGGCGCCAGTACCTGGCGAACTCGGTGCCTGGGTGGCACAGGACTCTGTTGAGCGAAGTCGAGGGTGGTGTCGCTGGCAAAGTGCCCGCTGCCACGGAGAGCCGCCGGGCGAAACCGGAGTCATGGATGGTGAAGTTGCGGAGCGCAGGCAGAACGCAGCAGCGGAATGTGCTGCGGCAATTGCTGGAAGAGAGAAGCCGCACGACTCTGGGCCTGACGCGGGAGCAGGCGATTGCGTCCGGGCAGCCGCTGCAGGAACTTGGGCTGGACTCGCTGCTGTCGATCGAGCTGCGCAATTCACTGGGCGCGTCGCTGCAGCGGACGCTGCCGGCAACGCTGCTCTTCAACTATCCGACGCTGGGGGCGCTGACGGATTATCTGCTGACGGCGAGCGGCC
>JBAUZR010000061.1:0-4801 GCA_049585375.1 Acidobacteriaceae bacterium | reverse complement strand
CTGCAGCGTAGCTCAGAATGTTCGGACGCCTGTGAAGTGGGGCCGGCTTTTCGGCCGGGCCGGGGCACAGTTCGGGGGCTACGCTCCGGGGCGGGGTTTAGATTGTCAAACCCACATGACCGGAGGTCACCTACGTCAATGAAAATCGGGGGCAGGCGGGCGTAGAGTGGGATGGCGGAGCACCGGGAAGGCTGTCGTTGTTTATGGTGATTTCATCCCGCTTGTCAAACTAGCCCGGCCGGCGTTGTAGAGAACCTACGTATGGGGCCGTATGAGCCCGTGAGGCAAGATTCCAATCTCTGTTGCGCTGGCCCTGGCGCTCCGCGGAACAGGAGTGCATATGAAGAAGTTTTTGGAGGTCTGCGCTGGCATCGATGTTGGCAAGCGCGAGATCGCAGTAACGATTTTGACTGGGCCGCCGGATGCGGAACCAGTGGCGGATACGAAGACCTTTGGCACGACCACATCCGCATTGGAGACCTGTCTCGCGTGGTTGTTAGGCAATCAAGTGGCGACGGTGGTGATGGAGAGCACGGGGAGTTACTGGACTCCGGTTTGGAATGTGCTGTCGGAAAAGGTTGCGGTCATCCTGGCCAACCCGGATCATGTGAAGGCGCGACGGGGAGAAAAGACGGACCCGATGGACAGCCGGCGTCTGGCGGAACGGTTGCGCGTGGGCGATGTTCGCGGGAGTTTTATTCCTAACCAGCGAACCGTGCGCCTGCGCGATCTGACGCGACGACGCAAGCGGCTGTTGAGCGCGGCCAATGGCGAGCGGAATCGGATCCAGAAGCTGTTAGAGCAGGGCAACGTGAAGATCGGGAACGTGATCAGCGATGTGTTCGGGCTTTCCGGACAGCGGATTCTGGATGCATTGGTGAACCACCCCAGCCAGACTCCGGCGGAGATGGCCGAGTTGGCGCTGGGTACGTTGCGGAAGAAGATGGATCAGATACGAGAAACGCTGGAAAGACATCGGTTGAACGATCATCTGCGCTACATGATTCAAAAGAGTCTGAGCCATCTGGTTTTTCTCGAAGGCGAGATGAAGGAGTTGGGGGAGAAGATCGCGGAAACGTTAAAGCCGCAGGAGCGCGAGTACGAACTCTTGCAGACGATTCCCGGCATCAGCACCGAAACCGCAGCGGTGATTCTGGCGGAAACCGGCGGTAATATGGCGCAGTTTCCCAGCGACAAGCATCTGACCAGTTGGGCGGGGGTGTGCCCGGGCAACAACCGGTCGGCGGGGAAGCAGAAGAGCGCTTCCATTAAACGCGGGAACCGGTGGCTGCTTTCGGCGTTAGTGCAAGCCTCGTGGGGAGCGGTGCGAAAGCAGGGATCGATTTTCAAGAAACGGTTTTACCGGCTCTCCCAACATCGGGGCAGGAAACGTGCGGTGATTGCCGCCGCGCGAGCGCTGCTGGCAGTCGTCTGGCATGTGCTTACCCAGATGAAGCCGTATATCGAAGCGTCAAACGAAGAGATGCAGCGCCGCGAAGTGAGCAAGAAGGTACTCCACCACCTTCGCCGCCTGCGCGCACTGGGAGTCAACTTGACCGGACTGGAACTTCCACCCGCTGTTTGGAGCGCGGAAGCTCCAGCCGGCATCAAACCCAGGAAACGGCCCATGGGACCGCTCGGCATTCACGCAAGCTGAATATTCAGTTTTCAATGATCCTGCCGGACGCATGCGGGTCACGCATCGCCCGACTCAATAGGCGTGCCTCGAGGTGATTTTCGAGGCAAGAACTTTGGCCTGGAGCGTCCGTACCGGCGGCGCGGAGGGGGACGTCTGGGGTGGCAGCGGGCCTACGGCCGCCGGCACGGGAACTTTTGCCGCTGTCAGGCGGCTTTCAGGGCGGCTTGCGCGGCGGCCCAGGCCTCGCGGCGGGCGGATTCGGCGGCGACTACGTCAGTTGAAAAAACGGACTCCGGGGTGGGCGGGCTGACTTTGAAGTAGGCTGCGTATTCCGGCGAAGCCGAACACCATTCCGGGCTGAAGCCGAACAGGATTCCGGGCTGCTCCCGAACACTTATCGGAGCGTAGCGACGCTGGCCTTTTGATTGTCGGGGAAGTGTTCGGCTTGGTCAAGTGAACGGGACTCGGAGGGAGGGTCTGGATGCCCCAGTCCGGAGCGTAGCGGAGGTGGGCGGCCACTAGCTGGGAAAGGGGTGCGGGGAAAGGGACGCAGGCCCGTTCCCCGCTCAGTACTGCAGCGACCCGGCGGGCGCTAGCCGGCTTTACGCACCTCCTCCGCGCTTCTTGCGCATCGAGTCACCCTTCATCTCGATCCGATGGGCGTTGTGCACCAGACGGTCGAGAATGCCATCGGCGACGGTGGGATCGCCGACCTGCTCGTGCCAACGGGCCACGGGCAGCTGCGAGGTCAGGATCATCGACCGGGTCTGGTAGCGGTCTTCACAGATCTCCCAGAAGTCGCGTCGCTCGGTTTCGTTGAGAGGCGCCATAGCCCAGTCATCGACCACCAGCACATCGATGCGACTGAGCTTGGCCAACAGCAGACGCAGACTGCCGTCGGCGCGAGCCATGGCCAGATCTCGGAACAACGCCGCGGCGCCGAGGTATAGCGCCGAGTAGCCGTCGCGGCACGCCTTCTGCGCCAAGGCGCACGCAAGAAAGCTCTTGCCGACGCCGGTGGGGCCGAGGATAAACACGTGCTCGTGATTGCGTACCCACGTTGACTCCTGCGCCAGAGCGCGAATCACGCTCTTATCCAAGCCGCGCGACGCGCGGTAATCGACATCCTCGATGCAAACGTTGCCGCGGAGCTTGGCTGTGTGAAGACGCCGCGCCAGGGCTTGATTCTGACGCCAGTGCCATTGTTGATCCACCAGCATCGCCAGCCGGTCGAGGAAGCTGAGTTCGCCTGCGGCAGGGTCCTGCTGCTGCAGCTTCAAGGCGTCGGCCATGCCGTGAAGCCGCATCGCCAGTAATTTATCCATCATCGGTTCTTGTAGCATCTAAGTTATCTCCTGAGTTAGTGACTTACACGTCGCCTGATTACTGACTGACTTACTCAAAGTACTCCGCTCCACGAATGTTGTCGTGTGGTTGAGACGTCGCCGCCGGCGTCGATGACGACCCCGGCAGCGGCTGCCGGTCCAGAGAGTTCTTCAGAATCGACGCGATGCTGCGGTAGCGGCATGCGCCCGTCAGCAGCGCACGCTCGGCCGCCGCCTCCACGCGCGCCTCCGAGTATTTCTTCGCTAGCCGAATGATCCCCAGGCAGCCCCGATATCCCATCTCCGGATGCGGTTTGTCATCCAGGATCTTCTCGAATAACTGCGCGGTGTGTGGGCCGATCTTCTCCGCCCACCGCACCATGCGCGAAGGAGGCCATTCCAGGTGCGCCTGGTGGCTCTTGGGCCGGTGCTCATCGTTGGTGACGGCTTTTCCCCGTCCGCGGCTGCGCACATGCGATGCTACGCGGTCGCTCTGGCGCAGGATCTCCACCGTCGTCGCGGTTGAGCGGATCTCCACTACTTCGTGCACCAGATTGTATGGCACGCTGTAGAAGTTCCCGTCGAAGGCCACGTGGTAGTCGATGTTCACTCGTGCCTTCTCCCATTCGCTGATCTCGAATCGCGCGCCGGGCAACGGTTTCAGCGCCGGTTTATCGAGGGCCTCAAAAACACTGGCGCGACTGCCGTCCCGCTTGCGAAAGGGCCGATGGTTGAGCCGATGGAGGAGTTCGCCGACAGCCTGATTGGCGTCCACCAGCGAGAAGAACTTCCGGTTCCGCAGCGCCGCCAAGATCCAACGCTGCGTAACCTGGACGGCGCTTTCTACCACCGCCTTATCGCGGGGCTTGTACGGCCGCGCCGGCAACACGCCGAACCCATAGTGCGCGGCGAAGTTCGCGTAAGTCGGATTCACATCCGGATCGTAACGGCATGACTTACTAACTCCCGTCTTCGTGTTATCCGGAATCACCAACAGAGGCACGCCGCCCCAGTGCTCCAGGGCGTGCATATGCGCCAGCAGCCATGATTCCATTTGTTGGTCGCGCGTGACTTCCGCCCAGGTGTAAGAACTGGCACCGAGAGCGGCCACGAATAACGGCGCTTGGCTTACCTCGCCGGTCTCGCGATCGTAGATCGGCATGGTCGCGCCGGCCCAGTCGACGAAGGCTTTCTCGCCAGCCTTGTGTTCCTGCCGCATGACGACGTCTTGCTTTTTCCGCCAGCGTTGATAGAGTTCGCAGAAGCGGCTGTAACCGTAGCCGTCGTGGTCGGCGTCGCGATACTCTTCCCAGACTAACTGCAAGGTCACATTGCGGTGACGCCGCAGTTGCTCTTGGATGGCGGCGAAGTCCGGCGAGGACTTCCGGGTGATGGATTCGGACGATGTGTCTGGAGGCGGAAACAGCGCTGCTTCCAGGCGGGCATCGTCCCAATCGTCAGGCGGCGGCCAGCCGAGGTTGGCGGCCGCCGCCCGTTTCAAATACTCGTGCACGGTGCTGACCGAGATCGAGCAACTGCGGGCGATCTGCCGCTGATCGAGCTTCAGTTCGTTTCGTAGTCGTAAAACTTCTTTGATCTTGCGCATGGACTTTCTCCTTGCGGGCAATAGATTCTCCCTACTGGCAGGGTCTACCACCCGTCGATGTCCAGCGCCGCTGTTTTGTGGAAAGATTCCGGGCCAAGCCGAACAGCATTCCGGGATCGGCCAAAAAGTGTTCGGCTTCAGCCCGGAATTCGTGTTCGGCTTCAGCCCGGAACGGTGTTCGGCTTCAGCCCGGAATCCTGTTCGGCTTCAGCCCGGAATGGTGTTCGGCTT
>JBAUZR010000060.1:0-1710 GCA_049585375.1 Acidobacteriaceae bacterium | reverse complement strand
GTTTTGTATCAGCGATTGTTACTTTCGTAAGGACGGGAGGGGCTTGACAGGATTTCCACAGGAGGACCGGGAAGTGCGAAAACAGGTTGCGGGTTACAGGTTGCGGGTTACAGGTTGCGGGCAATGGCTTCAGCCGGTCTCGGCGGTGCGCGAACGATCTTCCCGGGAGTGATTTTCGCGGGGACCGAAGCCTCGCTCCACCACGATGCCCTTTTCTCCGGCGCAAACGCAGTTACGGCCGAGGCGCTTGGCGCGGTAGAGAGCATCGTCCGCCCGGTGGATGAGGTCATCGGGGGGCAATCCGTCGTCGTAGGCGGCCACGCCCACGCTGCAGGTGACCGCGAGCTGCCCGGCGGCGGTGAAAACCGGCCTCGCGGCGATGGCGCGGCGGAACTCTTCGGCACGCTGCATGCCGTGGCGCGATGAACAACTGGGCAAAACGACGAGGAATTCCTCGCCGCCATAGCGCCCGATAAAGTCATAGGGACGCATGACTTCGATGAGGCGACGGGTGGCCTCCCGCAGGACCTCATCTCCGGTGGGGTGGCCGAAGGTGTCATTGACGTTCTTGAAGTGGTCGAGATCGATCATGACCACAGTGACCGGGAAGCGATCTCGCTGTGCGCGGTAGAGTTCCTTCTCCAGCATCGAGAAGACGGCCTTTCGGTTCCACAGTCCGGTGAGGCCGTCTCTCAGGGCCTGTTCCTTGAGAGCTTCCTGCGCGTCGCGTGCCGTTCTGGCGGTGAGAGTGAGTTCGGCCCGGGTCTGGTTTACGGTTTCCTGCAGCTTCCGGTTGTGTTTCTTGAGAAAGCGAACCCGCACCCGGTGAAGAACAAGGATCAGCAGGAGGAGGAACATGATGCACTGGGCGCGAAAGCGGGCGGTTTGCCAGGAGGGGGCCTTCACGGTGATGGGGATGCTTTCGACGACCGAAGGCCGCAGGCGAGCGTTCTCTGCCTGCTGGAAATCGAACTCATAATGTCCGGGCGCCAGATGGTAGCGGAGAATGCGCTCGCTTCCGGTTTCTCTCCACTGGGCGTCGAGACCGAGGAGCCGGTACCGGAGCCTATCGGCAGCCGATGCGGGAGCGGCGAACTGAATTTCCAGATCCCCGGCACCGGGCCCGACCGTCACTCCCTCCTGGAACGAGATCGGCTTTTGGTTGAATCGCACCTGCTCGATCAGAGACCAGAGATGACTCGCCTGCGGGTCGGTGTGGGAGCGGGTCGCGGAATTCCGAGGGGTTCCACCCAGCCCGAAATGGCGGCTATGATTCGCAGGGTCGGAGCTGCCGGCGGCGGAGCCGATGGGTGTAAGGACAACGGCCAGGATGCCGAAGAGGAGGAGGCGGGGGAGGACTCGGGATGCTGCGGGCATACGGCCACGCTGGCGCATCGGAGGCGATCCGGCGTCCATGCAAGATTCTGTTTCCTGATCGGTCCGCCGAGCTGGGGCGTCGAACCGCACACTTGTAGCGCGCATAGGGGAAACGTCGATTTCGTGCCGGAATTCTGGTGTTATGGGTCCTGGCGCGTTTCGGACCTTCCAAGAGCAGTCAGAGCATGGGATGTGGTGCAATTCACGATCCCAGCCAAAGGGTTCCGTTGCAGATCATCCTTCGTCGCAGACCTGTTCCTTTTTGTATGACCCATTTCGCGGCATGATGTTGTCGCGAAGGGGTGGTATGCGAGGGCCGGAGCTGCGTACAAC
>JBAUZR010000059.1:0-2939 GCA_049585375.1 Acidobacteriaceae bacterium | reverse complement strand
GTCGTACACGAAGGTCAGGCGATCGCGCAACATCGCCGCGCGGCTTGCGATGTAACGTCCGGGATCGGTCTCGCCGTCGATGCCGGTGTCGCGCCCGGCTTCGACCGGCAGCAGGTAGTCCTCGAACGCCCGATAGTCGCGGCTGCCAGTAACCCAGATGTTGCTGCCCCTCAGACGCTCCCTCAGCGTGGCCAACACCGCCGTTTCGTAAAGACGCCGGTCCGCCGCGCCGCTCGCGAAGATCAGCTTGCGCCACTGCGGTGGCAGGAACGACTAGGGCGGGCGCTTCGGCAGAACGCGGGTGCCGTCGCGATCCATTGCCCGGAGGAACTCAACGGCGGCGAGCACTGGATCGTTGGGCGTGTTCGACCGGAAATCAAACGCGGCGAGAAAGCGAGGGCTGAACCGGCGCAACACCGAGTATCGCTCGGCCGCCGTGACAAGGAGGTCCTGATCCGCCACATCGGCCACGGCCCCGATGATGGGAAGCACGGCGTCGAGTTGCTTCATGCCGATCTCGCGTTCGACCACGACGACGCCATCCTCACCGGCTTCCCTCGCGCGGCGGAGCGCGGCGATGGTGCGGCGGAATAGGATCAGTGCCCTGCCGACATCGCGCCGCGTGGCCTGGAAACGTCGCTCATCGCGGTTCCGTGCCCGGCTGAACAAGGTGCCCATGTATTTCTCGAACATGGCGAGCGTCGCGTCGGCGAGCCGGGTTTCAAGGCTCACAGCCTGGACAACGAGGATCGCCGTCCGTCGCGCGGGTTCGAGCTCGGCGATATGAGGAACGGACAAGATAGCTCCTTCGTCGACCAACCGGGCGAGCCGAGCGGCATGAATTCGTCCGGCGCGCGCCGCGTCGATCCCCAGCCCCCGCGCGTATTCGAGGCGATCCAGCAGCGCGACGATGTTGGATGGTGCGGGCGACTCCGAATAATCCCGCAGCCAGGCGAAGCGGGAGCGGCGCAATTCCGGATCGACTGAGAGCAACGCGGTGAGCACATCGCGTTCCGAATCGGACATACCAGACGCGATAGCCTCGAAGGTTTTCTTTCGCGCCCGGGCTCGCGCGGCTAACCCGATCCGTTCCAACACCGCCGCCGCCGGAAGCAAGACGCCGCTCGTCCGCAGATAGGCGAGCATCGCCTGGACGATGGGTTCGCCGCGATCCGTGACCCAGGCCGCGTCGGTGCCAACACGAAGGCAGGTGCGCCAGTCCGCCAAACCGAAGCGCCGCAGTCCCAGATACCTTTGCAGCTCGACGGCGTGTTCGCGGCGGGTCTGATCTCGCTGCGCATAGTCGGCGAACAGCGCCGAATCGACCCCGATCTGTTGCGCGACGAAGGCGACCATTGGTGTGGGGGCGACTCCGACGGGTCCAGCATGCCACCAGGATGGCGAAGCGCGCAAAGCTGAACGGCGAAGCCCAACCGATTGCTCGCGCGACACCTGGCCCCTACGAGAGCCAGATCGTCGGCACCGAGCACATAATGGCGGGTCATCTCGGCCGGTTCTGTCGGGACCTGGCGGCTGCTCGCAAAATCGCGGCGACCACCATCTTCTCCAGTGCCAGATGTGCGTTTGTGCTGCTCGATGCCGGGGAGCCGGACGACCAATATCCAGAGCAATTTGCCTCGCTGGGGCCTGTCCCGCCGATTCGGTTAGGGTTGCGAGAGACGCCAGTTTGGATACCTTTGCCTGCCGGTCCTGTTACCATCTCAGATACTGCATTCAAGGAGGGCGAGGCCATGTGGAATTGGCTTCTCGGGTTCATCAACATCCCGGCGACCTAACCGGCGCAGGCTTTCGACTGCGGCCTCAAACGAATCGCATGCCGACGCCATTTTGGTGGTTGGTGACACGAGTGTCGAGGCTACCGCTTAGCGTGCAGTTTTGAACATTCCGGCAGGTGACCCCAACTAGCGACGTACCCATGCACTCACCGAACAGATGCGCGCCGGGGGTTTGCCGCTGTGACCGCGCTGGGATCACCGATTGTGAGCGGCCACCGTTGATGTCGATCACCGATCACTCAATCTGAGCGGGATTCAGAGATGAGATCGAGCACGACCGCCGATGATGTCGAGCAGCTACACTTGATTGTAGTCGCGCCAGCCTCCTTCGGTCGGACACGGTCGCTGAAGTGGCGAGTGTAACCGGCCAGTAAAGAATGCCCTGCTACTCCTGTCTTTGCTTGGGTTGGTCCTCGAGCACCGTTGGGTGGGCGCGTCGTTCTTCAGGCGGCGCGTCCCATTCCAGGCTGCAGGCCCAAACCTTCAAAATTCTTGCGATCGTCGGGCTTTTGTGGGTCGGGCTGAAGGCAACCCCGCAAGAAGGGCCTTCCAGAAATGCGGAAAGCCAAGCCGAGAGCCCACGAACGAATTTCCGCACTTTTGAATCTTGGCGGGGGAAAGTGAAACCACCGCTTAATATGGTCCGTGCTTATTATGCCCTGCGTGCGTTAGGCAACCCGATTGAGCTGAGACCACTCGAGCCGGCGAGCGTCACACCACCGCAACAGAGCAGAGGAGCATCTCCCATGGTTGAATTCCTGAAGATCTGGTTGGAACTAAAGACTGACCGGCGTGCCGTAACGATGCTGGAATACGGACTCATCGCGGCGCTGATAGCCGCAGTGTGTGTCGGCGCAGTGACTACGTTGGGCTCTGACATCTCGGGCAAGTTCGCCGCCGTCACCGCCGCCATCTGATTTTTTAGAGGCGACGACGCGAAAAAACCGATCCGACGGAAGAGCCGGGATCGGTAATGCGGCCGATGGCGACCGAGGATGCCTCCGCAGGAGCCGCTCTCAAGGCGCTTTCACCGTGGAGCGTGCCCTGGTTGAAGATGACGTTGCCACCGATGACCGGCACGCCGTTGGTCCAGTTCGGCACAAGGCTCCAGAGGTAGCCCTGGAAGTTGGCGTCGCGTTGCGC
>JBAUZR010000058.1:0-3385 GCA_049585375.1 Acidobacteriaceae bacterium | reverse complement strand
GAGGCGTTCCCTCGATGGGCGACTTCGGGCCCGGCGGCGGAGGCGCGGGTTTGGCGTCGTAGCTCCGTTCCTGCGGTCCAATCTCCATCGGTTTGGCGGCCGGCGCGGATTGCTGCTGGGCCAGGGCGACGATATCGGCAAAGGGCAACACCAGAGCCGTCCGGCTCAACGATCGAAGAAAGCTGCGGCGATTCAAGGTGCGGACTCTCCAGGGGTGCTAAGGTTGTCCCGCGGCCGTTCCGGCGGGGTCGGGCAGGTTCGTGTGTACGTGCCAGGGATCGCTCTCGATGGAAATCTCCGGATGGCGGCGCAGATAGTCGAGCGAATAGGTGGGCGCTGCGGGATCCACCCGCTTGATGGTGTAGAGCGCAGCTTCCTGTGCGGACTTCTGCTTCATCCCCATGCGGCGATAAAGGATGGCGAGGTTATAGTGCGCGGCAAGATCGTCGGGATCGATCGTTTGCAGCGCCTGGAATTGCTTCACGGCGTCGGCGCTGCGGTGCTGCTGATAATAGGAGATTCCCAGTTCGCGGCGCGCGTCGCGGCAATCGGGATAGCGCGCGACAACCTTCTCCAGATCCGCGACCTCCGCCTGCGAATGCCGCTCCCGACGCTCTACGAGCGCCAGATAGTAGAGGGCGCGCGCATCGTCCGGACGCAGGACCAGCGCCTTCTCCAGAGGAGCCCTCGCTTCGCTGTATTTTTCCCAGGCCAGATACGTGAGCCCTACATTGATGTAGCCATCTTTGTAATCGGGCATCAGCCGGACTACCTGCTCAAACGCATGCAGCGCGTCGGCATACTGCTGCTCGTCCAGCAGGCCAATGCCGGCGTTATTCCAGCGCATCCACTCCGGATTGTCCTGGGGCAGCGGATCCGCGGGATGATTCTCGCCTTCCTGCAGCGTGATGCTTCTCGAAGCCAGTTCCACCACCGGGTATGCCGGATGATCCTTGCCGAATACGTTGTCCAGGTAGGTTTGCCGCAGGTGCCGGTAGTTCACGAGGGCGGTGATCGTCAGCGGGAAATGCGCCTGCGCGGGAATGTGGAATGCATAGCGCACCAGCGTTGAGCGCCCTGCCTGGATGGTGTTGTCGTAGGCGACGGAATGAATCGTCCAGACCATGTGGTTGTCGACGAAGTTCCCGTCCGCATTCACCGGCCGGTTGTCGAACTTGTGGGCGCGCGGATCCACCGTGCCGTCCGGATCTGTGAATCCGCTCTCGTAGATCTTTGCGCCTGCCGCATCCGTCACCGTGAACTGGATCCATGCCTGGTACAGATCGCGCACTTCGGGCAGCAGCGAGTGGCCGATGTTCTTGTTCTGCACCACCACCCAGGTTTCGAGCGTCGTATCCGGCTTCACCTGGAAGGCCGTCGTGCCCAGTGGCGCCACCATCGATCCGTTATTCTGCCGCAGCGCGAAGAGATCCAAATTCAGATAATCACCGCTCTGCAGAAACGCGATGGTCTGCTTCAACTGCTCGCTGTACCCGTAGTAAAACGGCACCGCCGTGTTGCCCGCCAGCCAGCGATGCGAGGCGATCATCCCGTGGCTGGTGCCGTAATCGGGCAGGATCGCCCGCACCTGCTTCATATGGCAGTCCTGGCAACTCTTGTAGTCCGCCGTGTAGAACGTCAGCGGGTTCTGCTGCGAAAATTTTGAGGTCTGCCACTCGTCGTAGGTGGTGAAGGCGCGAATCCACTTGTAGTGATTCAGCTGCGGCGGCAGATTCGCCTTGTGGCACGCCGAGCAAAACACCGGCGTCCGATAGAAGTCCTGCATCACCGCCTGGGAATGCCGGTCCAGATGCGCCAGGATCTCCGCGTCGGGCACCATGCCTGGAATCCGCTGCCCTTTTGCGTCGACCATCACCGCCGGCACGCCCAGCACATAGCTGCCGTTGCCCAGCTTGCTCGACACGCTCTGGATCGAGTGGCATACCGTGCATGTGACGCCGTCGCGATCGAACGAGCGGTCCATGGACGATCCGGTATTCATCGCCCCGGAGACGACCGCGATCGGATTGTGGCAGCTGTCGCAGTGGCGCGCATACTCCACGCCTTTGCTGTGGATGAGCAGATTCACGCTGGCGCGATAAAAGGGCGTGCGGAAGGAATTGGCGTGGAGCGCCTGGCGCCACTGGTGATACGCCTCCTGATGGCAGTGCCCGCAGTAGGCTGCATCCGGAAATTCGCTGGCCGGGATAAATTTGCTGCCCGCCACCGCCGCATTGCCCGGCATTGCGATGCCGTCCCCAAAAGGAAGCTGATACGTGGAGAGGATCTTTGCGTCGTATGCGATGCCTGCGCTCACTGGCGCTGGCTTTGCATCCGCTGGAGGCCCGCTGGCCATCAGACGAGAAGCGCCGAGCGCCACCAGGGACAACCCGGCCAGAACCACGATCCGGCCTCGAAAACTCATACGCTCAGGGCGGCGGTTAGCCGCCGCTCTTCTGGTGTGCTTCCGCAGCACCAATCAGGAGATAACAGGGAAAGCTAGCTCACTATAGCAAACGCGAGAGGCCGCTGAACACGGAGGCAGGCGCCTCCTCAGAATCTTTCTGATAGCGCCGCGCCTAAGTCGTTAGTGCTCTTCCTGCCCAGAGCTATGCGCTTTCTGTCGCTCCGCCGCCGCTTCTGTCGTCTTTCCCTCCTGTTGCAGCGCATTCGCAAGGCCCAGATGCGCCTGCGCGTCGGTGGGATCGAAGCTGATCGCATCGCGGAATGCCGCTTCAGCATCCGCAACCTTGCCCTGTTTGAGCAAATCGTTCCCGGAGTTGCAGGAAACCTCGGCCCGCTGGCGGTTCATGTTGGCTCGCATCAGTTCGGCCGCCTTCTTTCGGTCCGCTGCCGCCTGTTCCGGCTGCTTCTGTTTCACCAGCACTTCCGCCAGAATCAGGTAAGGATCCGGCTGGCTCGGCCGCTGCTGAATCGCCTGCTGCAGCGCCTTCGCCGCCTCGGGCAGCTTGCCAAGATGGTTCTCGATGCTCCCCAGCGTCGCCCATCCGTCTCCGTTCTGCGGCTGCAGCCGCAGAGTTGTCTGCAGCTCCCGTTCCGCGTCGGCATAGCGGCCTGCCTGCAGATACAGCAGCCCCAGCGCATACGGTGGTTCCGGCGCTGTGGGATTCTGGTGCTCCGCCGCCTCAAACTCCGGTATCGCATCGGCGTCGTCGTCCTTCATCTTCAGCGCCAGCCCCAGGTCGTAGTGCAATTGCGGCGCATTCGGGTCCACCCGCAGCGCCTCCCGCAGCTGGGTCACTGCGTCGTCAAACTGGCTGAGCTGGACGTACCCAGCCGCCAGATTCTCGCGCGCCGTAGCATTCCGCGGCGCCAGCGCCACCGCATTCTGCAGGATCGGCACGGCCTCTTTCGCGCGTTGCGC
>JBAUZR010000057.1:0-2442 GCA_049585375.1 Acidobacteriaceae bacterium | reverse complement strand
GGCTGGCTCAGCTTTCGTCTGGCCCAGGCCGGCTACGCTCCGGTCGCTGTGGACCTTCTCACCAACGACCGCGACGGTCTCGGCGCCGCCCAGCACTATCGCCGGGTTATGCCGGACCTCTTTCCCCGGATCCAGGCAGAGCTCGCGCACCTTCCGTTGCAGGCCGGCCAGTTTGACGCTGTCCTCTTCAACGCTTCATTCCACTACGCGGAAGACGCCGAAGCCGTGCTCCGCGAGGCGCTGCGCTGCACGCGGACCGGCGGCTACGTCATCATCAGCGATACTCCCTGGTATTCCGGCGACGAGGGCGGACAGCGCATGGTGGACGAACGTCACGCCGCGTTTGTGCGGCGCTACGGCACCGCATCTGACTCCATTGAGAGCATCGAATATCTCACCGATGATCGCCTGCTGACCCTCGCGGATCGACTCTGCGTCGAATGGACGGTCCATGCCCCGTGGTACGGAGTTCGCTGGGCGCTGCGGCCCCTGATCGCCTGGCTCCGCAACCGGCGTGAGCCCTCGCGCTTCTGCATCTATTTCGCACAAAAGGCAAGCGCATGAGCGGCAGCCATCAGCCCGACCGCGAGCCGGACTCTGTGCTGTTGCACGGGGCCCGCTGCGCCATTGGCCCGCAGAGCAGTGAGTTCGTCTCGCTCGAGTGCGCGGGCGGCCGCATCGAGCGCATCCTGCGCGGCTCGTGCAAGTTTCCACGCGCCGGCTGCGCTCTCGTCAATCTCACCGGATTCCTGCTGCTTCCCGGCCTCATCAATGCGCACGATCATCTTGAATTCGCGCTCTTCCCGCGGCTGGCCGATCCTCCTTATCGCAACTACATCGAATGGGGAGCCGACATTCACAGAAAATTTGTGGATGCGATCGCTCTGCATCGGAGCGTTCCCAAAGATGTGCGCATCGCCTGGGGAGGAATCCGCAATCTTCTCTGTGGCGTGACCACTGTCAGCCATCACAATCCGTTGCACCCGATCATGCTCAGGGATGACTTTCCCGTACGCGTGATTCGCGCCTATGGGTGGGCTCATTCACCGGCGCTCGGTGGCGACGTCCGGGTCGCGCGCTCAGCAACTCCCGACAACACGCCCTTTATCCTCCACGCCTGCGAAGGAACCGATTGGATCGCTCGTCAGGAGTTACTCGAGCTCGATCGACTGGGGCTGCTGGATGAGCACGCCGTCCTCGTCCATGGCCTTGCCCTGCGTGAACGGGATGTCTCCCTCCTGATCGAGCGTCGTGCATCGCTCATCACGTGTCCCTCTTCGAACCAGTTTCTGTTTGGAGTGCTTCCGGATCTCAGGCTCCTTCGTTCCATTCCCAATCTGTCTCTGGGCAACGATTCCCCGCTCACTGCTGCCGGGGATCTCCTCGATGAAATTCGGTTCGCCATCGATGCCTGCGGTGTCGATCCCACACTCGCCTACGCCATGGTCACCACCGCCCCCGCTGCCATTCTTCGCCTTACCCAGGGAGAGGGCGAACTCCGGCAAGGCGGCTTCGCCGACCTCATCGCGGTACGGGATACATCCCTCGGTCCAGGGGATCGGCTGCGCTCACTCGCGATGCAGGATGTGGAGTTGGTCATGATCGGCGGCTCCGTCCGGCTCGCTTCGCAGCAGGTTCTGGAGCGGCTTCCAGCACGGGCGCAACAGGGTCTCGAGCCTCTGTCCGTCGACGGCGCCGTTCGCTGGCTGCGCGCCCCGGTCGCGAATCTGCTGCGCCGCGCTGAAGAAGTGCTCGGCCCCGGTCAGGTGCGGCTGGGTGCCAGAACCGTGTCAATCCCTCTGCTCACAGGGGCAGTCCATGTCGCGTGATACTACGGCGCCGGCTCGACGCTCGTGGCACTTTGGCATGCTGTCCTTCACCGGGACCGGTCATCTGAACCCGCTCCTCGCCCTGGCGCAGGAACTCACCCATCGAGGCCATCGCGTCACCTTCTTCGAGCGCTCGAAGATACGGGATCGGGTGCTCAAGGCCGGACTGGAGTTCGTTTCGGTCTGCGACGATCGGTTTAGACGCCCCGTGAGACCGATCCTTCGACGCCCTGGTGTTGGGTCGGAAATCCGCCTGCTCCGCTTCCGCCTGAAGCGCATCCTCTATGACCTCGAGCATTATCTTCGGGAAACGCCGCCCGCCCTCGCGCAAGCCGGGATCGATGCTCTACTCGTCAACGAAATCGCATTGACCGGACCAACGCTGGCGCAGCAGTTGGACCTGCCCTACTTCGTCATTTCCACTTCGGTCCCGCACAATCTCGGATGGCGCGCCTTTCCCTGGTTCTCCGGATATAGGGCGAGTTCTGCTTTGTACGGCATCGATAGAGCGTTCCTCGAAGTCTCCGCTCTGCGCGTGCGCGGGCCGATCCGGTGGGCTCTCGATCGCTACAGAAAATCCAGGGGCCTCGGATCGCTCCGCCGGCTGATGAAC